>CAZEMM010000001.1:0-55311 GCA_964513445.1 uncultured Butyricicoccus sp.
TTCATGGATTCCTACGACGTAGAGATTCAGGACTGGGTTGACCATGCGCTCAAGGGCGAGACCGGCGGCTCCTCTGCTTGGGACGGCTATGTAGCTTCCATCACGGCTGACGCTCTGGTGAAGTCTCAGACCTCCGGCGTTGCTGAGAAGGTTGTTACCGGCGGCACTCCGGACTTCTACAAGAAGTAATTGATACGTATTTACTCGGAGACGGACGGGCGGTGGCCCGTCCGCCTGTCTCACTGAAACACACCAAGAGAAAAGGAGATTAACGATTATGCTTAAGATGGGTTTTAACGAAGGTTGCACTTGGGATGGCAACCGCGGCTGTGCTGATCAGTCCCTGATGAACGATCTGAAGGCTTGTGTAAAGTACGGCTTCAAGGGCATCGACATCCGTTTTGACTGCTTGCAGAAGTACCTCGACGAGGGTGGCACGCTGGAAGATCTGAACAAGTTCATGAAGGAAAATGACATCGTTCCGCTGTCCTACAACGCGCTGTGCTTCTTCAACATGAAGCAGACCCAGGAAGAAAAGGACGCCGTTATGGCTGAGCTGGACGACATCATTGCAAAGTGCGCAGCAATCGACTGCCACATGGTCGTTGTCGTTCCGTCCTGCGATCTGTTTGAAAAGGGTGTCTACGCGACCCGTCAGGAGATCCGTGACGACGCAGTTGCTGTTCTGAAGGAAATGGTCAAGAAGTGTGAGCCGACTGGCCTGAAGCTGTCCCTCGAGTTCTGTGGTGCGCCTTCTATGTCCATCAACACCTTTGACGACGCATATGAGATCGTCAAACTGGTCGACTCCCCGCTGGTAGGTGTTACGCTCGACCAGTATCACTTCAACGGCATCCGTTCTGATTGGAAGAAGCTGGAAGAGGCTGACGGCTCCAAGATCTTCGTATGGCATCTGAACGACACCGAGGATGTTCCGACCGGCGCTGGCTACAACACCGACGCAGTTCGTCTGTGGCCGTCCGATCCGCGCGGCTGCCTCGATCACAAGCGTTTTGCTGATACGCTCAAGAAGATCGGGTATGACTTTGAGAACGGCTTCATCACCATGGAAGTTTTCCGTCCGGACTACTACGAGATGTCCACTGAGGAGAATATCAAGAAGGCTGCTGAGGAAACTGCAAAGCATATCCAGAGATACTGCAAGTAAGTTTCATCCGGTTCAAAAACCGTCAAGGCTGCAAAGCCGGGCCGCAGGATTTTTATCCTGCGGCCTTTTCATTTGTGCTAAAACGCCTCATATTGTCTCATGTAGTCCGTCGGACACAGATGGGCTTCGCTCCACTCGACCATCTGGTGCATGACCGGTATAAAGCTCTCTCCCAATGCCGTCAGACTGTATTCTACATGCGGCGGAACCTCTGGAAACACCTTCCGATGCAGAAAGCCATCCGCTTCAAGCTCACGTAGCTGTTTGGTCAAGGTCGATTGTGTAATTCCGTCCAGCCGCCGCTGCAATTCACCAAACCGCTGTGTCTTATAAAACGCAATATACCATAATATCAATATCTTCCACTTTCCGCTCAGTACGCTTTGCAGCAGGCTCATCGGCACGCACCGTGCCAGCGCCTCTTCGGAGCAAAATTTATTCTCTGCCATGTTCTTCCCTCCTCTTCCAGCATACCGCAAACGCATCCAAAAAACAAGATACGGTCAAAAAGTATACTATGTATCAAAAGATATCCTTCTTCCAAAAAATAACCGTACTTGTCAAGCATACAATTTCACGTTACACTACATGTTAGAAACAACAAGCCGGCTCCGTTTCAAATCTGTCTTTATAAGGAGCTTTATTATGCATTATACTGGAACAGTCTGGCGTCCGCCGTTTGAAGCAGATTCCCTGCTGATTGAAGTCACCGCCGGATGCACACATCACCGCTGCAAATTTTGTACATTATACAACGATCTTCCGTTTCGTTTCCGCATGTCTCCGTTGGGTGACATCGAAGCAGATCTACAGGAAGCGCAGGTTTATTTGAGTGCATGGCACGGCAAGCTGATCTCCCGTGTATTTCTCGTTGGCGCAAATCCATTCGTTCTGCAGTTTTCTCGCCTGAAAGCGATCGCTGATCTGATTCACAGCTATTTTCCGTCCATCCAAACGATCGGATGCTTTGCCCGCGTAACAGATATTACGTTAAAAACGGATGTTGAACTAAAACATCTGCGCCAGCTCGGTTACGACGGTCTATCTGTCGGCGCCGAAACTGGCGATGATTTCGCACTTTCCTTTATGAACAAAGGCTACACCGCGCAGGATACCATCACACAACTGCAGCGGCTCGACGATGCTGGCATTTCGTATCATTTGACCTATCTCGCCGGCATTTCCGGCGCAGGGCGCGGCAACGAAGGCGCGATGGAAACCGCCAAGGTTTTTAACCTGACACATCCACGCGGCATTTTCTCATCTATGCTGACTGTATTTCCCGATTCCCCGCTATATCAGGAGATACAGGACGGCAACTGGGCAGAAGAAAGTGAGCTGGAAAAGCTGGAGGAACTGCATACGTTGATATCCCATCTCACGATTCCCGTCTGCTTCGCAACGCTCGGCGCGTCAAATGCCGTATTTGTGCAGGGCAGACTTCCCGAGCGCAGGCAGAAAATGCTCAGGCAGCTGGAACACGCGTGTCAACCGGAAAATGAACGCAAGCTGCGGCATTACCGCACGCACTTATCGCATTTATGAATGCAAAAAGATACACCGGCAGGCATCGTTCCTGTCGGTGCATTTATTTTCAGTCAAACGCCCAGCGTCAGATAGTCGCCAATCAATTCATCAAAGTGTTCCAAAGATGCCTGACAGCGGTTCATGCGCGTAATCAGCTCCTGCACGGACTGCATATCCGTTGTCAGCTGGTCGGCCTGTGCCGCTCTCGCGCCGTCTTTCAATGCGCGCACACCATACCAGGTGCGCTGTTCGCCGTCTTTCTGAGCGGTACGGATGTAATAAAGCATGCGGGCTTTGTACCCCCATTTACAATGAAATTTTATCGGCCTCAGTTTAACACGGGGGAATGTGTGGAATCCGTCGAACAGACGCAGTGCGGGCAGTCAATCCACAAGGATTTCATCGACATATGGCGCGTGCTTTGCGACAATCTGCGCGCCGGCACAATAGCCTGTCCATGACGATGAGACGCTTCATCCCTTCAGCATTTCACCGACAATTCGATTGACCAGCTTGCCGTCCGCCTTGCCCTTGACCTGCGGCATCAGGTGCTTCATGACCGGACCCTTGTCGCGCGGCGTCGGCGCGGTGATTTGCAGCGAATCCAGCACAGACTGTACCAGCGCGCGGATCTGCTCCTCTCCCATCTCCTCCGGCGCGAACGCCTTATACACATCCAGACGAAACTGGCACTCGTCCCGGATGTCTGCGCGCTCTGCCGGCGCGGCGTCCATCGTCTCGCGCGTCTGCTTGATCTCCTTCTGAATGATGGCGTTTTCCTCATCCTCCGTCAGATCGCGGCGCTCATCCTTTGCCTTTGCCTTGAGTGCGGATAGCAGCAGCGACAACGCCTCCTTGCGCGGCGTATCCTTTGCCTTGAGTGCCTGCATCATCTGCGTTTGAATATCCTTCGTCTTTGACATGATCGTAGCTCCTCCTGTTTGTATATCGAAGAAGGACGCAAGTGAATTCCCCCGCGTCCCGTTTGGTCTGTCATCCGAACCGTTTGGAACGGAACCATTTCAAAAATCCGGCTTTTTCCTGCTGGGGCGCGGGCGCAGACTCCGGCTCGGTATACGGCGTTCCAGTCAGCACACAGCCCAGCACGACCTCCATCGCCTGCGCCTCCTCGTGCGCAACCGCATCGCGCAGTTGATTGCAAATGTCAATGAGCCAGCCCGTATTGCACACGTGGGTACAGCCGTGCTGCCGCATATACTGCGCAACTGTCTGCCGTGCATGCCGCATTGTCCGGCGGCTGTCCACATCCGCTTGCGCAAGCAGCTCTGCCGACTGCGAGGCGGAAAAGCCGTCCGCGCACATCATCAGCAAAATGGTGCGCTCCTCCTGTGGCAGCACCGCGATCGATTGATAAGCCAGCTGCGCCTCTTCTCGGACATGGACGATCGGGCTGCCCTGCACACGGGCATGATGCAGCAGTGTGTCATAGGTGATGCGCCCCATCCAAAGCCGAAGATCACTGGGAGAGCGGAGCGAACCGATGGAATCATACGCCGTTTGATAAATTTCAGCCGCAAGCGTTCCGACATGGCCGCAGCCCAGCACTACAGCAGACAACCAGACAGCGGGCGCTGTAAAATGGAACAGGACGTCAAAGCCCTCCTGCTCTCCCGCATGCGCGCTTATAATTGCCTGCGCAAGTGTCATTCCGTCTCTCTCTCCTCTCCTTGTGTAGATATTATCATACACCATTTCACGACGTTTTTCTATACCCGCTTTCACCAATTTGGTCGACAGAATGCCTATAGTGTATCTGAAAAACCAATATTTTCGACTTTTCAGGTATTATCTGCCTTTCCCTGCCGGCTCGCGCGAAAAAGGAGAAAAATCGCATGACCGCAGAGCAGCCATGCGATTGCAGCATCATTGAACCGTTCAATCGTCGAATTCGTCGTCACTGTCCTCTATCGTGACAGGCTCTGCCTCAAACACGGGAAGATCCTCCGCGTCATCGAGCGAGGACATCTCATCGTCCTCCAGCGCGGATATATCAAATTCCAGCTCCTCGCCGCATGCCGGACAGCTAATCGTCCCTTGATCCAGTGTCGACTCATC
Source organism: uncultured Butyricicoccus sp. (assembly GCA_964513445.1). Lineage (GTDB taxonomy): Bacteria > Bacillota > Clostridia > Oscillospirales > Butyricicoccaceae > Butyricicoccus_A. The sequence continues at coordinate 4,772 of CAZEMM010000001.1, forward strand.
TATATAAATCTCCTCGCCGCAGCTCGGACATACGACCTGAAACAGCTCCATATCCGGATCGTAATCCAACTCATCCTCGTCTGCATCGTCATACGACGCATCCTCATCGTACATATCCTCAATGATCACGTCGATTGCCTCTTGCAGCGCGTCGTTCTCGTCCTCCAAATCGGTGATGGACAACGCCATATCCTCCAGAAGATCCAGCATCTCCTTTATAATACGGCCCTCGTTTTTGTCCACATTGATTTCCATGCCCTCAAACAGGCCGCGGATATACGCAACTCTCTCCGTAACAGTCATGGTTCTCCTCCTCTTTGTTCGGCCGGCAAACACCGGATAGATGAATTTATTGATACAATCAGCCCTTTGCGCGCTCCAGATACTCGCCGGTGCGGGTATCAATCTTGATACGGTCGCCGGTGTTGATAAAGATCGGAACGCGAACCTCTGCGCCGGTTTCTACGGTTGCCGGCTTGAGGGTATTGGTCGCAGTGTTGCCCTTGAGTCCCGGCTCAGTTTCCGTGATCTCAAGCACGACAAACGTCGGCGGCTCTACCGCAAATACCTTGCCCTTGTATGATAAAATCTTGCAGACCATCTCTTCCTTGACGAAACGGAAATCATCTCCCAGTGTCTCCTTACTGATCGGCTCCTGGTCATAGGTCTCCTGATCCATAAAATAATACAGATCGCCGTCATTGTACAGATACTGCATGTCCTTGCGTTCTACAAACGCCTGCTCAAATTTATCCGTCGGGTTGAACGAGCGCTCAGTGACCGCGCCCGTGATGACATTCTTCATCTTGGTGCGCACAAACGCTGCGCCCTTGCCCGGCTTGACATGCTGGAACTCAATAACCTGAAGAACCTGCCCGTCCATCTCAAAGGTTACACCGTTACGAAATTCGCCTGCTTGCATAAATCGAATCCTCCATTATATCAATTGATGTTTATCATTGTATGTTGTCCCTATCATTGTAACCGATAATGTGCGTCTTTGCAAGTCTTACTTGCAAATTGTCAGCGTTTTCGGCGCGTTTGTCAAATCGCGGCAGCCGTCCTCGGTGATGACGAGCATATCCTCGATGCGCACGCCAAATTCTCCCGGCAGGTAGATTCCAGGCTCTGCGGAGATGATATGGCCCGCCGCCAGCTCCTTTGCATAGCTGGGCGCTGCAAGCGGCAGCTCATGAACATCCAGACCGATGCCATGTCCAAAGCTGTGTCCGAAGCACGCGCCATAGCCCGCTGCCTCGATCACCTCACGCGCCGCCTTGTCCACCGCCGAACCGAGCACCCCCGGACGCGCCACCGCAATGCCGGCCTGCTGTGCGCGCAGCACGATATCATACACCTGCTGCATTTTCTCCGTATACCGTCCGACCGCAACGGTGCGCGTCATATCCGAGCAATAGCCTTCAACCGTACAGCCAAAGTCCATCGTCACAAAATCGCCCTCCTCCAGCCGCTTATCCGACGGCACGCCGTGCGGCATGGAGGATTTTGCGCCGGAAACCACGATCGGCTCAAACGACATCGCCTCCCCGCCGTAGTCCAGCATACGGTAGGTCAGCAGTGAGGCGATATGCTTTTCCGTGACGCCTGCATGGATATCATTGAGCGTCTCGGCAAGTGCGCGCTCGGCAATGCGCTGCGCCGCCTCACAGCACGCGATCTCCTCCTCTGTCTTGACCATGCGCAGATCGCTCATCAGGCTGCCCATCGGCTGCATATTTGCCCGCAGCGCACGTTTCCACTGGCTGAAATCCGCAACCGTCATAAACGCATTCTCAAACGCGAGCGTCTGAATCTCATCGTCCGCCGTCACCTCATTGACCATTTTTGCATAGGAGCCGGCAACCTGCCGCACCCGAAAGCCTGCCGCGCCCGCGCGCCGCTGCGCCGCCTCAATATAGCGGAAATCGGTAAACAGATATCCCGCGCGCCGGTCGATCAGGCACACGCCCGCGGAGGACGGAAATCCAGTCGCATAGCGCCGGTTTTGCGGACTGGTCAACAGCACGGCATCTATTCCCGCCTGCCGCAGGGCATTTTGTATTTTTTCCAGCATGATATCGTCTCCCGTTGTCTATAACCGCGTATTGCTTCATATACTTCTGATAACAGCACATCATCGTGACAGCGTCCTCTGCCTGTGTGCCGGCGGATTCGCAGATGAACCGCGGTGTATAGCCACGCGCCGCGCATTCCGCCGCAACGCAGTCAAATTCCGGGCCGTACACTGTATCTTCAAACGTCAAATGCCGTACCTCGCCGCCCTTTCCATATTCGATCTTGGAAAAATGGCTGTGCAGCATACGCGTGCGCGCCACGCCGATCGACCGCTCCAGCAGGTCAAACAGCGCGCGCACTGCGTCTGTGTCCTGCATCCCGCCATGGGTGCGCGCATTGAGATGACCGAAGTCGATACAGGGCAGCAGCCGGTCATCCAGCGCGACCAGCTCTGCGATCTCCTCCGCCGTGCCTATGACGTTGATCTTGCCCATCGTCTCAAGGCAGATGGTCACATCGTCATAACCGGCCGTGTCCTTCGCCGCAAGCACCATACGCACATTGTCGCGGCTGTTCGCCATCGCCTGCTCCCGGCTGCGCTTGCCCACGCCGCCCGTGTGCACAACTATGCGGTCGGCGCCCATATCGTGCGCTGCGCGGCAGCTATCGAGCACATATCGCACATTCTTGTCCCGCTGTGTCTCGTCGTCCGTGGACAAATTGATAAAATACGGCGCGTGCAGCGACAGCGCGATGCCATGCGCCCGCGCGGCCTGTCCGATGCTCTGTGCCGTCTGTGTGCCGACACGTACCCCGCGTCCGCACTGGTATTCATATGCCGTCAGCCCCATCCGCGCGAGCCATGCCGGCGCTTCCACGGTAGCGCGCAGGCCCGCCGCCGTAAACGACGCCGCATTTCCCGCAGGGCCAAACAGTGCCTGCATATCGTTCCCTCTTTCATCCGAGTCTCTTGCGCGTGGGCAAGCAATAATGAAAGCACGCGCCGCGCTTCTTATAGTTTACTCGTTTTTTCGCAAAAATTCAATGTCATTGGAGGAAAACCACATGGACAGCAAAATAAACTGGATCATTGCCGCCTCGAGCACCGATGCCGTCCGCACGCGCAGCTGCGGCTTTCCCTGCTTGCAGCTGTGCGCACAGCTGTCGACAGAGGGGACGTTTGCCGTGCTGTCCCAGCCGCCCAGCTCACGCGGCGATTATCTCGGCATCATTGACAGCAGCGGCGTTCCGCGCGGCTGTACGGCCTTTGCCTCACGTGCTGTGGATACGGCGACGCACCGCGGCTGCATCGGCATCATGGCGGATTTTGAGCGCCCGCTTTTACAGGAGCTGACATCCGCCTTAGATGCTGCGGCACACCGCGCCAGTCTGCGCTTTCTCATCCCGCTGCCGCTCGCGGAATACGCGCCGCATGCGTGCGTGATCGCAGATACCGCCATTTCCGGCGGCAGCCTGGAGGAACGGTTTTCCTCGCTGCTTGAGCGCTTTGGCGCAGACCGGTTGGCAGCTCAGCTCACACAGGTATGCGCGGATTTCCCGCTTCCCTGCTCCAATCCGAACGGCACACCGCTGACAAACGAGCAATTCCACAGCCTGCTGCACACAACCGGCTCGTCCGTCTTTTTTTCCCGCGAGCTGTGCGCCAAATATTTTACCTATACCGCACACGATCAGGCACATTTCGTGCTGTTTGACGATGCGGATACACTGCGTGCCAAGGCGCGCATCCTGTCTCGTGTGGGCGTCACGACACTGCTCGCCGTTTATCCGGACGCCCAAAAGCTCAACCTCCTGCCGGAGACATAAAAAGTACGGTACAGCTGCACGCCATACCGTACCGTTTTCGATTACCAGATTTGATTTCCCTTGCTGTCCATGAACGACCGCTTACAATACCGGCAGTTGATGACCGGGCCAAGCAGCGGAAGCGGACGATGGCAATTCGGACAACGCCACTTTACCATGTTGATCGCATAAAACAGAATGACGCACACGATTGCTGCTGTGCCGAGGATCGAACTGGGCGAGCTGTCCTCACCCCAAGCTGCCGCTGCGAACAGCGAAGCCGAAAGCAGGCCGCAACCCAGCAGCAGGATATAATACGCGATCCGATGCCACTTGCGATAGGGTTTATCTTTCAGCGGGTTGGTAAACTTCACAGTGCTCCGTCTCCTTTTTTCTGCATTATTCGCATATTTTCTTTATTGTAACACATCCGTTTGGCAGATGCAATGCCGCCTGCTGCGCTTAACCAAAAATCAAATCAGCAGCACTCGCAGGAATTTCCGCAACAGCTATTGCTACAGCTGTTGCCGCCGCAGCAGCTACACAGAATCCAGATGATAAAGATGACAATGATGATCCACCAGCAGTCAAAGCCGCCGCAAGAATTGCCGCACATATTGTTGCACATAACAAATTCCCTCCAGTTGGTTTTTTCATTCTCATTCTATTTGTCGTACAGGCTGTTGGTGCAGCAGATGCAAAAAAATATTCCGCGTTAAAATGCACATGCAAAACAGGCCTGCAAGGCGCATGCCCGCAGACCTGTTGTTTTTGATTGTTCAAATTCAGTTCAGCCCAACGGCTCTGTATCCTTCATTCGATAGCACAGCTTCATCAGTGAATCGGTAAAGTGCACATTTTCAATCGGGATGCCGATGTCGTCCTCACGCAGCTCGCAGTTGGCAAAATTCCAAATGCCTCGAATGCCAATGCGCACAAGGCGCTTGGATATGGCGGGCACCTGCTTTGTCGGCGTACACAGCACAGCGATATCCGGCCGCTCCCGCTCACAAAACGCCTCCAGCTCGTTCAGATCATGCACCGGAATGCCGCGAAATTCATTGCCGATGACCTCCGACGCCGTATCAAATGCGCCGATTGGCCGGACGCCGCAGAAGGAAAAGTCAAAATTGCGCAGCAGCGCGCGCCCCAAATTACCAACGCCCAGCAAAATGGCCCGCTGGCTTGCCGCGACACCTAAAATCCGCTCCAGCTCCACAATCAGCTTATCCACACTGTATCCGTATCCCTGCTGTCCAAAGCCGCCGAAGCAGCTGAGATCCTGGCGAATCTGTGAGGCCGTCAGATCCATCTGTGCCGCCAATTCCTTGGAGGAAATACGCTCCACGTTCTGCACCGCCAGCTCACGAAGCGTGCGATAGTAGCGCGGCAATCGGCTGATGACTGCTTTTGATACGGTTTTTGCGTGTTCCACAGATATACCTCCGATCAGCTTATTGTTACAAAGATGCTTCCAGCGTCTCTCGCACAGCCTTGATAAAGTCTTCCGTATTGAGCGTCGTAACGTTGTCCAGCGTCGTGATGAGCGCGAGATCCTTTGTCATTCTACCAGATTCTACAGTAGAAATGCAAGCCCTTTCCAGCTTATCGGCAAACGCAGACAACCCGGTCAGGCCGTCCAGCTCGCCGCGCTTGCGCAGCGCGCCTGTCCACGCGAAGATCGTCGCGATGGAATTGGTGGACGTCTCCTCGCCCTTGAGGTGCTTGTAATAGTGGCGCTGCACCGTGCCGTGCGCCGCCTCGTACTCATAAACGCCCTTCGGCGATACCAGAACAGACGTCATCATGGACAGCGAGCCGTATGCCGTCGCCAGCATATCGCTCATGACGTCGCCGTCATAATTTTTGCACGCCCAGATGTAGCCGCCGTTCGAACGGATGACGCGCGCCACCGCGTCGTCAACCAGCGTATAGAAATATTCCAGCCCCAGCTGCTCGAACTTGTCCTTATATTCCGCGTCATAGATCTCCTGGAACACATCCTTGAACGTGTGGTCATACTTCTTGGAAATCGTATCCTTGGTCGAAAACCACAAATCCTGCTTGGTGTCGATCGCATAATTAAAGCAGCTTCTCGCAAAGCTTTCAATGGATTCGGTCAGATTGTGCATGCCCTGCACGATACCCGAGCCGATGAACTCATGCACCAGCTCACGCGTCTGTGTGCCGTCCTCGGCCGTATAGACCAGCTCAACCTTGCCCGGGCCGGGAATCTTCATCTCCACGCTCTTGTATACGTCTCCATATGCGTGACGCGCGATGGTAATCGGCTTGACCCAGTTCTTTACATACGGCTCGATGCCCTTGACTAAAATCGGCGCGCGGAAAACCGTACCGTCCAGAATGGCACGGATCGTACCATTCGGGCTTTTCCACATCTCCTTGAGGTCATATTCCTCCATGCGCGCCGCATTCGGCGTGATGGTCGCACACTTGACAGCAACGCCGTATTTCTTGGTTGCCTCTGCGGAATCCACCGTGATCTGATCGTTCGTCTCATTGCGGCGCTTCAGGCTGAGGTCATAATACTCCGTCTTGAGATCAATAAACGGGCACAGCAGCTCGTCCTTGATCATCTGCCACAGAACGCGGGTCATTTCATCGCCGTCCATCTCGACGAGCGGCGTTGTCATCTTAATTTTTTCCATCTCAGAATGATCCTCCTGTTTAATTATAGCCGCCGGACGCATTTCTCCGCCGGCATATCTATTCTAACCATGCGCTTTTCCGCCGATTTTGCATTCCGTTGACAGAAATCCTGCAAGCTGCTGCTCTGCCGCAAATCCTGCCTGCGCGCGTCAAAATCGTGCAAAGCGCGGTTGTCAATTCAAAACACTTTTTATAGTACAACATTTTGCGCAATATTTCTACCGTTTTGCGTGTTTTTTTGCAATTCCGTGCTTTTGACATATTTTTTCTGAAATTTCCGCCGTGGCAAAGGCATTTTGCCAAATTGTTCCGGTATTTCCTGCAAGCAGCTCATAATAGGCCTGCGCGCCGATCATCGCGGCATTGTCTCCGCACAGGCTGAGCGGCGGCACATAGACCGGCACGCCCAGCTCCTCTGACAGCTTGTTTAAATCCGCGCGCAGACGGGAATTTGCCGCGACGCCACCCGCCGCTACCAGCGTTTTGATTCCGGTCTGCTGTGCCGCAAGCTTCAGCCGCGGCACCAGCGTGTCGCTGACCGCCGCCGAAAACGACGCTGCCAGGTCGCTCACATTGACCAGCTCGCCCTTCTGCTCGGCGTTGTGCGCCAAATTGATGACAGCCGTTTTCAGTCCGGAAAACGAAAAGTCGAGCGGCGCGCCGTCTACATGCGAACGCGGCAGCGGATAGGCACGGTCGTTCCCTGTCTTTGCCAGCGCATCAATCTTCGGGCCGCCCGGATAGCCGACGCCGAGCACACGCGCCACCTTGTCAAACGCCTCGCCCGCCGCGTCGTCTCGCGTGCCGCCCAAAATCTCCATATCGGTATAATCGCGCACGAGCACGATCATCGACGAGCCGCCCGAGGCGGACAGGCACAAAAACGGAGGCTCCAGCTGCGGGAACGCCAGCAGATTTGCCGCGATATGCCCGCGGATATGATGCACCGGGACAAACGGCTTGCCGATGGACCACGCCAGCGATTTGGCGTAATTGGCGCCCACCAGCAGCGCACCGATCAGCCCGGGCGCACACGTCGCCGCAACCGCGTCCACCTCGCGCAACTGCATTCCGGCCTCACGCACCGCCGCGTGCGTCACCGCACAGATCGCCTCCACATGCCCGCGGCTGGCAATCTCAGGCACGACGCCGCCATAGAGCGCATGCTCCTCCGCCTGCGAATGAATAATATTGGAACAGATTTTTCGGCCATCCTCAATGACCGCCGCCGCCGTCTCATCGCAAGACGACTCAATCGCTAAAATTTTCATTGCTTCATTCCTAACACACGATTTATTTTGTATATTTCCGCTCAATATGGATGTACACGATCATCATGCCAATGACCTCCAACATCACGCCGACAATGGACAGAATGACCGCCGCCGAACGCAGATTGACCAGCAGCGGAAGCCCCAGCAGCGTAAACAGCACAGCGAATACAATCCACAGCTTTCCCACCGCGCGGTTGTAGCTGCGCACATCCGCTATGTCGGGCGTTTCTTTGACGTTCGCCCAAAATCCCACCGGCTTTTTGCAAAAAAAACAGCTGATGCCGATGACCAAAAACAGCGCGCCGCACAGCGCCCAGATAACAAACCCGAATGTTCCTTCATGCATCTTTCTTCTCCTTTAAAAACGCCGTCATGAGCAGCGCATCCTCTGTCGGATTGGTGTAAAACCGTTTGCGCGTGCCGACTGGCACAAAGCCGCAGCCGGTATACAGCGCGATGGCGGGCTGATTGCCCGCTCGTACCTCCAGCGTGACAAAGGCCAAATCGTCCGACTGCGCCAGCAGCGTCCGAATGAGTGCGCGCGCAATGCCGCGTCTGCGGCAATCCGGATGGACGGCGACATTGGCGATATAGCCCTCGTCCAGCACAGCATGGCAGCTGATATAGCCGCACACCGCGCCGCCCTCCTGCGCCACGAGGAAACGGGCGCATGGATTGTCCAGCTCTTCCCGCAGCCCAGCCTCCGTCCATGGCTCGGCAAAGCAAGCGCGTTCGATCTTCGCCACCGCCTGTATATGCGCCGCGCAAAACGGCACGATGCGGATATCATTCATATGCGCTCCTCCACTGCCTTCAGCCCTTTGCGGCATACCAGTCGCGGCCATACGCCACATCCGCTGTCAGCGGCGCCTTGAGCGCACATGCAGCCTCCATCTCTTCCTTAAGCACCTGCATCGCCAGCTCTGTTTCCTCCTCCGGCGTTTCCAAAATCAGCTCGTCATGCACCTGCAAAATCAAACGGCTGCGCATATGCTCGCGCTCCAATCGCTGGAACACACGCACCATCGCAATCTTGATGATGTCCGCTGCTGTCGCCTGAATCGGTGTATTGAGCGCCATGCGCTCCGCATTCGACCGGATCTGGAAATTCTTTGACAAAAGCTCCGGCAAATAGCGTCTGCGCCCGAACAGCGAGCACACATAGCCATCCTCCTTCGCCTGTTTTTTGATGCGCTCCATATAATCACGCACGCCGCTGTACACGCGCAGGTAATTTTCAATATACTCGCCCGCCTGCTTGACCGTCACGCCAATGTCACCCGCGAGCGAAAAGCTGGATATGCCATAGACGATGCCAAAGTTAACCGCCTTGGACGAGCGGCGCATGGACGGTGTGACCTCCTCCAGCGGCACATGAAATACCTGTGACGCGGTGATGGCGTGGATATCCGCGCCGGAAAGGAAGGCGTCAATCATCGCCTTGTCATCCGCAATATGCGCCAGCACACGCAGCTCAATCTGAGAGTAATCGGCATCCACCAGCACGCAGCCCGGCTTTGCCGCAAACATATGCCGCAGCTCGCTGCCCAACTCCTGCCGTACCGGGATGTTCTGCATGTTCGGCTCGGTCGAGCTGAGGCGTCCGGTTGCCGTCACCATCTGCTGGAAGGTGGAGTGAATGCGTCCGTCCGGCGCGATCACCTTGAGCATGCCGTCCACATAGGTCGAGCGCAGCTTGGTCAGCTGACGGTATTCAATCACCATACCGGGCAGCGGATGATAGCCGCGCAGCGCCTCCAGCACGTCGATGTTGGTGGAATAGCCGCGCTTGGTCTTTTTGATGACCGGCAGCTGTAATTTATCGAACAGGATCGCGCCCAGCTGCTGCGTCGAGTTGATATTGAACGTCTCTCCCGCCTGCTCAAAAATCTGCTCAGTCAGCTCATCAATGCGAACGGTGAGCGTTTTACCGAACGCACGCAGCGCGTCCGCGTCGGTGCACACGCCAATATGCTGCATCGAGGCAAGCACACGCTCGAGCGGCAGCTCCACATCATAATACAGCATGTGCATGTCCTCCTGCTCCAGCTTGGGACGTATGATATCCTCCAGCTGCGCAGTAGCCGCCGCGTGTGCGCACAGCGTTTGTACCGCGGTCTCCGAGCCACCCAGCGGAGAGAACGCATCCGCCGCGTCATAATCCGAAACCGGCGGCAGCTCCCGCCCCAGATAGGCCAACGCAACCTGTTCAATATGGTAGCCGCTCTCCGCCGGATTGAGCAGATAAGCGCCCAGCGCGGTATCAAACGCAAAATCCGCCGCGTTGATACCTTCCTCCAGCAGCGCGAGCAGGTAGGGCTTGCCATCGTGCACAGTCAGCGGATAGCCGCCGCCAAACAGCGCTTGCAGCACAGTATGCCAATCGGATGAATCCATCTGATCCGCGCGCAGCACATAGGCGTCGTCCCCTACGAGCAGGCACAGCGCAAACAGCGAATGCGGCGCGGCAAGCACAATGCGCGCCTGTCCATCCAGCGCCGCAAACAGCGCGTCTGCGCTGTCAAGCTCATGCAGCGTGACGCTGCGCGCCGGCGCGTTTTTTGCTTTCTCGGGGGCGTGCAGCCCCAAGCGCGTGATGAAATTTTTAAATTCCAGCCGCACGAACAGGCGATACAGCGCCGCGTCATCCTGCTGCATGGCGGGAATCGAAGCAATATCCATATCCAGCGGCACATCGCGCACGATGGTCACAAGATGCAGGCTCTGCATCGCGCTCTCCCGTCCCGCAAGCAGCTTCGTGCGCTGACCCTTTTTGATAAACGGATCGTCGATGTTGTCGTACACCGCCTGCACGGTGCCGAATTTCTGAATCAGTCCCATGGCGGTCTTTTCACCGATGCCCGGCACGCCCGGAATGTTGTCCGACGTATCGCCCATGAGCGCCTTGAGGTCGATCATATGAATGGGTTCAAAGCCGTATTTTTCGCAAAAGACCTCCGTCGTATATTCCGTCGTAGTGGTCTGTCCCATGCGCGTGACGGCCAGCAGCACGCTCGTGCCATCTCCGATAAGCTGTAAGGAATCCTTATCGCCCGTCACGACCAGACAGGTATCGCCGCGCGCGTTTGCCTGCTTACTGAGCGTACCGAGCAGATCGTCCGCCTCAAAGCCCGGCTTTTCCATGCGCGTGATGCCCATTGCGTCCAGCATCTCACGAATGAGCGGCAGCTGCTGTGCCAACTCCTCAGGCATCGGCTTGCGCGTGCCTTTATAAGCCTCATATTCCTTATGTCGAAAGGTTTTTTCCTTCACGTCGAAGCAAACGACAATGCGGTCGGGCGTGTATTGTTCCCGCAGCTTGAGCAGGGTCGATAAAAAGCCGTACACCGCGTTGGTAAACAGTCCCTCATGGTTGGTCAGTGTGCGCACGCCGTAAAATGCGCGATGAATCAGGCTGTTGCCGTCGATCACCATCAGCTTCATGCTTCGTCCTCCTTTGTTTGAATGCTACAGACAGTAGTATTATAGCACGTTTTGCCACGTCTTGGCACGCGATGTATAAAAAAACACCTTTGTCCGCAAAATACATTGCGGCAAAGGCGTAAAAAAAGAAAAAAGATAAAGATTTAGTATGCAACTTAGGATCAAACCGGCGGCTGCGGTCGCACTTACCCGATCTTCAGCTCCAGCCGAAGACGGTCAGCGACCATTGAGATAAATTCACTGTTGGTCGGCTTTCCCTTTGTTCCGGACACGGTAAAGCCAAAATATTCCTGAAGCGTGTCCACATCGCCACGGTCCCACGCGACCTCGATCGCATGACGAATGGCGCGTTCTACACGCGAAGACGTCGTTTTGAATTTCTTTGCCACCGTTGGGTATAATATCTTCGTGATGGCGTTGATCGCCTCCATATCGTGGATGGTCATGATGATTGCCTCGCGCAGATATTGATAGCCCTTGATGTGCGCCGGTACGCCGATCTGATGGATGATATTGGTCACGCGCATTTCGATCTCCAAATCCTCATCCGGCATGCGCACCGCCGGTGTGCGCGCAAAATTTCGCTGTCCGCCATACCTGTAAATGCGTTGCGCGAGCGCCTTGAGATCGACTGGCTTGCGCAAATAAAAGCTGACACCCAAGGTATTGCACTCCGCCGTCGTTTCCTGCGATGCAAAGCCGCTGAGCACGATGATAACCGGCATCTTCGCCAGCGCACTCTCCCCCAGCTCATGCAGCACCGTCAGCCCATCGACGCCCGGCAGCATCAGATCCATGAGCAGCACGTCCGGCGCGCTATCCTGAATCTTACTGACCAGTCCCCTCCCCTCTGCATAGGATCCTACTATTTCCACACGACCTTCCGCGCACAGCGTTTCCGCAAGCATTCTTCGGAACTCTGTATCTTCGTCGGCAATCAGCACACGAATTCTGTTCTCCATGATGTCATTCCCTGCCTTCCAGCATAACCGTAATAATTTGCCGCCTTTACGACGTTTTTAGATTACCATATTTCCACCTTGAAAACAATCTGTTTTTTCCATTTATTTATAACAATCCTTCGCGCAATAACGACATTTATACGGCATTTTTCTCAGTTTTTTGTCACTTTTTGCTGGTTTTAGCCGAAGATGGGAAAATCCAGCATTCAGCATGAAATCAATATTTTTGAACCGTCCGGCCCGCAATCCGCCGCCCAGCGCGTAAAAGCGATGCAATCTGTTCAAAATTCCTTCGGCTATTGCCCGCACAGTACGGTTTCGACAGCACCTGTAATGTTCCATCGCAGCGCGTCGAAACGACAAAAAGGGCAGATCGCGTGATCTGCCAAAAATGCTGGATTTGGAAAGCCAATACGTCTACTGGGCGAGCATCGTGTCAATAAAAATACCATAGCCCCTCGTCGGGTCGTTGACCAGCACATGCGTCACGGCACCGGCCAGCTTGCCGTCCATCAGGATCGGGCTGCCCGACATACCCGGCACAATGCCGCCGGTTTTCGCCAACAGCGTTTCGTCGGTTACGCGAATGGTGAGTGAGCGCCCGTCCTGCGCTGTCCAATCTGTTTTTTCAATCTCAATGTCATACAGCGCCGGCTCACTGCCGTCCACGCATGTGAGCATCTGCGCCGCACCGGTGTGCACCTCATCCTGCGACGCTGTCTCGACCGCCGTAGACGTGTCCAGCAGTGCACCGTCTTGCAGCGTGCCAAAAATGCCGCACGGTGTATTGTCCTCCAGCTGTCCCAGCTCGGTCGTAAAATCGTATGAGCCAATCAGCTCACCCGGCGTGCCAGCCTCGCCTGCCATTACGCCGACCACCTCTGCCGGAACTATCGCGCCGGTATCCAGCGGCAGCAGCACGCCGCTGTCCACATCGCTGACCGGATGACCGAGCGCGCCGAACGCGTCTGTTTGTGGATCGGCATACGTCAGCGTACCGATGCCCGCCATGCTGTCGCGCACAAGCAAGCCGATCTGATACGCGCCGTCACTGCGGCTCTGCACGGGCTGCACTGTCACCTCGATGGGCACATCTCCGCGCAGTCCAGTTAGCGCAACCGGCTCGCCGCCGCCCTGTTGGACCAGCTGCGCCAGCTGGTCGCTCGATGAGATGTCCTGTCCATTGGCCGTTTGCAGGATATCGCCGCGCTCCAAGCCTGCCTGCGCGCCCGGACAAACCGCGCCCGCTGCGCTCTCGACCTCATTCATGGACGAGATCACGACGCCGCTCGCCGTCATGCGCACACCAACCGGAACGCCAAGCGGCACCAGCCACGCCGCCCGCGCCGCGCCAGCAGACAGCAGGATGACAACCATGCTGCAAACCGTCAATTTCCATTTTTTTCGCATTGCATCCTCTCCCTTCAATGTTAGATTGACCGAAAGTGCGCGGATGCATCCGTGCGTTTCTCTGGCTGCACGTGCAGCGACTGGGTGCCGCGCTGCGACACGACCTGTGGCGGAAAAGTGAGACAACGCCTGACAAGTATTGGTTTTTTTGCACTATTTTCCAGATAAGCGCAATATCAGATATACGCTGTACGCGGCATAGCACAGCATACACATCGCGCCCTCCGCACGCGTTGTAATGCGGCCGGATTTCGCCACGGCAAACAGCAGCACAGCAGCTGCAAGCAGCAGGACGGTGTCGGTCACCAGCTCCGCCGCCGCGGCGATCGGGGAGAGAACTGCTGTGGCGCCCAAAATAAACAGAATATTAAACAGACACGAGCCGATCGCGTTGCCCACCGCAATGCCGGAATCACCCTTTCGGGCTGCTGCGACAGAGGTGACAAGCTCCGGCAGCGAGGTACCGATGGCGACGATGGTCAGGCCAATCAGAGCGTCGCTCATGCCCCATGCGGCGGCAACTGCACTCGCGTTTTGCACGACCATCTGCCCGCCCAGTACAACCCCGGCAAGGCCGATGACCATACAGCCCACGGCACGCCACACAGAGCATTTCTCCTGCTGCGGCTCTGTACGGCTGTCACGCGCATGACGAAGGATTATGAACAGGTACAATCCCATCCCGAGCAGCAGCAGTACGCCGTCAATGCGGGATAACCCGCCGTCAACGATCAAAAGCAACAGCAGCAACGTGACCGTGATATTCCAGCACATATCTCGCTTTAAAATATCCGGATCCGAGCGGATCGGCGCGAGACACGCGCACACGCTGATGACCACAAGCAGATTAAACAAATTGGAGCCGACAATATTCGCCAGCGAAATGTCGCTGTTGCCCACCAACCCCGCTGTGATACTGACTGCGGCCTCCGGCGCGCTTGTACCCATCGAAACAATGGTCAGGCCAATGATGACCGATGGTACGCGCAGCAGGCGCGCAAGCGATGATGCCCCATCCACAAACACATCCGCGCCCTTAATCAAAAGCAAAAAACCAATCAACAGCCAAACATATATCATATCCGTTTCCTCCATCCAGATCAGCATCCGCTCGGGTGCAAAAAACGAGACTTTTATTGCACCGCAAACAGTGCAATAAAAGTCTCGTTACATACAAATGTATCCATACCGACCGGCTGATTTCGCGTGATGACGACCGGTATACCATGTCTCTATGGAAACTACTCCCTCATATTGTTTTTATATGGTATCACAGCTCCGCACCGCTGTCAAACAAAATTATTTTACATATTTTCCCATAATCAGCGATCATGCATTGTAAATACTCGCAAAATTTGGTATAGTGAATGGTAACACAAGCGGTTCACGGGATTATTGGAGGTGTATGTATCATGCGTGTTGCAATTGTTGGCTCCCGCTCGGTTTCTATGGAGGCTTACCCGGAGATCGTGCCGTTCGTACCCAAGAGAGCGGCAGTGATTGTCTCCGGCGGTGCAGACGGCGCAGACGAGCTGGCGCGCGTCTATGCGCAGGAGCATGAACTGGCGCTGGATATCATCCGCCCCAATTACGCGCGCTTTCGCAAAAGCGCCCCGTTGCTGCGCAATTTGGAAATCGTGCGGCGCAGCGACTATGTCCTGGTGCTGTGGGACGGGAAATCCCGCGGCACCGCGCATGTCATCAATACATGTATCAAGGAATATACGCCTGTGCGTGTGCTGCTCATCCGCGACGGCAAGCTCGTACAGACGCTGTTCGGCCAACAGGACGGGCGGCTGTTCTGACGTATCCCTTCGTCCCAACAAAAAGCCATCCGCGCTGCCGGACATCGGGTCTGGCGACAAACGGATGGCTATTTTTATGTCTTTTTACAGATGAGTCCCGGATTACTTGTTCATCGCAGCCGCAACGTCAACCGCAACAGCAACGGAAGCGCCAACCATCGGGTTGTTGCCCATGCCGAGGAAGCCCATCATCTCTACGTGCGCCGGAACAGAGGACGAGCCTGCAAACTGTGCGTCGGAATGCATACGACCCATCGTATCGGTCATGCCGTAGGAAGCGGGGCCTGCCGCCATGTTATCCGGATGCAGAGTGCGGCCTGTGCCGCCGCCGGAGGCAACGGAGAAGTACTTCTTGCCCTGAAGCACACATTCCTTCTTGTAGGTGCCGGCGACCGGATGCTGGAAGCGGGTCGGGTTGGTCGAGTTGCCCGTGATGGAAACATCAACACCCTCATGATGCATGATCGCAACGCCCTCGCGAACATCATCCGCACCGAAGCAGCGAACCTTGGAGCGTTCACCGTTAGAATACGCAATTTCCTGTACGACCTTCAAATCGCCGGTATAGTAATCAAATTGCGTCTGTACATAAGTAAAGCCGTTGATACGGGAAATGATCTGTGCGGCATCCTTGCCCAGACCGTTGAGGATAACGCGAAGCGGCTCCTTGCGCGCCTTGTTTGCGGAACGCGCCAGACCGATTGCACCCTCAGCGGCTGCGAACGACTCATGCCCTGCCAGGAATGCAAAGCACTTCGTCTCCTCGCGCAGCAGCATTGCCGCCAGATTGCCATGGCCGATGCCGACCTTGCGGTCATCTGCGACAGAACCCGGGATACAAAATGCCTGCAGGCCGATGCCGATTGCCTCGGCAGCCTCCGGTGCAGTCTTGACGCCCTTCTTGATCGCAATTGCCGCGCCAACGGTATATGCCCAGCATGCGTTTTCAAACGCGATCGGCTGCACCGAGCGAACTGTCGCTGCCGGGTCGATGCCCTTATCCTTGCAGATCTCCGCGCATTCCTCTACGCTGGAGATGCCGTACTCTGCGAGGACACCATTGATCTTGTCAATTCTTCTCTCGTAACTTTCAAATAAAGCCATGATGCTATGTCCTCCTCTTACTCTACACGTGGGTCGATAATCTTAACAGCCTCAGCGTAGCGGCCATAGCTGTTGGTATTCTGCTTCATTGCCTCAGCCGGCTCGACACCCTTGCGGATGGCCTCCATCATCTTTCCAAGATGAACAAACTCATAGCCGATGACCTGATTGTCCTTATCCAGACCGAGATGGGTGACATAGCCCTCTGCCATTTCCAGATAACGTGTGCCCTTTGCCTTGGTGCCGTACATCGTGCCAACCTGGCTTCTCAGGCCCTTGCCGAGATCCTCAAGACCGGCTCCGATCGGCAAACCGTTTTCAGAAAATGCAGTCTGCGTACGGCCATAGACGATCTGCAAAAACAGCTCGCGCATTGCTACATTGATCGCATCACATACCAAGTCGGTATTCAGTGCCTCCAGCAGGGTCTTGCCCGGCAGGATCTCCGATGCCATTGCCGCGGAATGCGTCATGCCGGAGCAGCCGATGGTTTCAATCAGCGCTTCCTCAATAATGCCTTCCTTGACATTGAGGGTCAGCTTACAGGCACCCTGCTCCGGTGCGCACCAGCCAATGCCATGCGTCAGGCCGCTGATGTCCTTGATTTCCATTGCCTGTGTCCACTTGCCCTCCTGCGGAATGGGCGCCGGGCCATGATATGCGCCCTTAGCTACCGGACACATGTTTTCCACTTCTACGGAATAAATCATAGTTTTTTTCCTTTCCTGATATGAATTTTTTCCTCATCAAAGCGAGAAGGAAAAGACCAGCCAAATCAAATTGCGATTTTACCAAGACGCGCTGAGCAAATTCCCTGCGCGTTTGACAAAAAATCATCATTCACTTCAGCGTTATTTTACCATGTGCCACAATATTTGTCAACCGCCGACGCCGCCGTATACTGTCCCGTAAAGTGCGCAAATTGATGCGTTTTTCCCGTGTTTTTTGCGTTTTTCCCGCAAAAAATACTCACCATCATCAAGCAACTGCACACAAAGCTACCCAATCAAACACAAAACAGGGAGCGAACGCGTCGCTCCCTCCATATCGAAAAAATTTTTGATCTACACGTAATTCCATTCATCCGCCATTACAGCGTCTACCAGCGTCTCTCTGGCGAACAAATGCGTCAGCAATCCGGTGCGTAACGCGCCGGCCAGCGTACGCGGACTGACATCTGCTGCGCAGAGGCCTATAACCTCGCGGCAACGCGACAGCTTATCCAGCGGAATGTGAATCGTGCGCTCCGTATCCGGATGCAGGATACGCCCGTTCATATCGAACGGATAGGCGACCATGTGACCCGCTGTCATCGTGTCATGCTGATGCGGAAGCTCGATCTCCGTTGCCGTGGCGAGCTCATGAATGCCAACCAGAGCGACATCCAAATGATCCCATTGCTCTGCGATCAAGCGATAATGGCTCGTCCTGCACAGCAGGTTGTACTCTATCTCATCTGCTGGAAAAGCGGGTGTGAATAGAAATTTCGGCTGTGCGCACAGTCCTGCGGCGATGATACGCACGTTTTCATCCGTATGATAATGCCGGGACACGGCGCTTCCATTTCCGACAAGCGGACATACCGTCCGTACCGTCGTGCGGTGCGGGGGCATACGCTCTAACAGCGCCGTTAGCGCTCCGATGATCGCGCCCCAACCGATCCCCAGCGTCTCAGCCCGCTCCGACTCAATGAACTGAAGCAAATGCTTGACGAGATTGTAGTCGATCAGACTGTTGCTTTCTTCTTCCGCGATTAGCTCTCCGCCCTCCAATCCATAGCGCTGACACAGACGCGTAAATAACGCATCCGTATCGCACTCCGGCTGATGCACCCGAATCTCAACAATGCCAAGCTCCCGCGCCTCCCGCAGCATGCGGCTAACCAGCGGGCGGGAAACCTGCATCAAATCCGCGATTTCTCCCTGTGTCCGATTATCTTCATAGTACATGCGGGCTACCTTGGACAACCGTTCCATTTTGTTCTTTCTGTAATTCATTGTCCATCTCCCACCTTCAAACGAGGCACGCACCCGCCGCTCTCTTCCCAATCGATCCACCATACAAAACTCGGCAGGCAATCCGCCCGACGCGAGACCTTTGATTTAGCTTTAGTATAGCATTGTTTCACACAAAACGCAACCGCGCAGTTCGCTTTTTATCAAAATTAATCATTTGAACCGATATCTCCAGCGCTGCAAAATATCCAGAATTTGTCGGTGTTTTTTGCAAAATACGGCTTATCATTGTCCATTTTTTGTAAATTATTCGAAATTTGTTTTTACCAATGATTTCCGCTTCTCTTCGCAAAATGTAAAAATCCGTTTCCCAGCTGCATCGCAAACGCAGCATCCATCCTCCGCAGTGCTGCGTATGATATTGTGTGTTGGCATGCATTCCATTTTGCATTGTACATTTGTGCCTCTGTCCGCATTTTTTGTCTGTTTTTTCTTGACAGATATAGTCCGTCATGCTATGGTATAGGAATCAATCACGTCGTTATTCCTTATAGGAGTGATATGCATGCAATTTTACGAGCTGTTTCTGCTTGCGGTCGGTCTGTCCATGGATGCCTTTGCGGTATCCATCTGTAAGGGGCTGTCCGTCCACCGTTATCAGTTGCGTGATTCCGCTGTCATCGGCCTCTATTTCGGCGGCTTTCAGGCCGGTATGCCACTGCTGGGCTATCTGCTCGGCATGAGCTTCCAACGCTATATTGTCAGCATTGATCACTGGGTCGCCTTCATCCTGCTGCTGCTCATCGGCCTAAATATGATCCGAGAGGCGCATGGCGAGGCCGAGCAGCTGAGTGCCTCATTCTCCTTCCTCACTATGCTTCCGCTTGCGGTCGCCACCAGCATCGACGCACTTGCAGTCGGCATAACCTTTGCCTTTTTACAAGTGCACATCCTGCCCGCCATCATCTTTATCGGCTGCACCACATTTGTGTTCTCTGCCATAGGGCTGAAAATCGGCAACCTGTTCGGCGCGCGCTACAAGGCGCAGGCCGAGCTGTGCGGCGGCGTTGTGCTGTGTCTTCTCGGCTGCAAAATTCTTCTTGAGCATCTCGGTATTTTGGGATAAACGTTCAATTTGTGCATTGTTCACATCTCTGTCACAATTTGGTTGTATATTGTTTGTTGACACCTTTTCAGGCTGACGATATAATGAATAGAGTCAGGCGATATCTGAGACAATACCTCACAATTCAGGCTGCGGCGCTTTCTGTTCGGCTGAAACGATACGCCATAGACAAAACTGCGGACGAGCGTTGCCGTCCCGCACAATTTCACCGGAAAGATTTGATTGATGATGAAAGAAACCAATACCGAGACATTCACCCAGATGCTTCCGCCGCTCTCCTCTGTACAGCCTTTCCAGCAGCTGATGAATTATTATCGCTGTGCCATTATGGAGGTTGAGACAAAATTCCGCGTTTTGGATCTGCAGCTTTCTCTCAGCGGCGAGAGCAACCCGATCGAATCGATCAAGACGCGGCTGAAAACGCCGGAAAGCATCATTGGAAAGGCACAAAAGCGCGGCATCCCACTCACATTGGAGTCGATCGAGGAAAATCTGTTTGACATCGCAGGCGTGCGCGTCATTTGCTCGTTTCAGGATGATATTTACAAGCTGGCGGACTGCCTGCTCCAGCAGGATGATATCCGACTGATCGAGCGAAAGGATTACATCGCGTATCCCAAGCCAAACGGCTACCGCAGTTTGCATCTCATCGTGGAGGTACCCATCTTCCTGCAAAATGAAAAGCGTCTGATGAAGGTCGAGGTACAGCTCCGCACGATTGCAATGGACTTCTGGGCAAGCCTGGAGCACAAGATGCGCTACAAAAAAGGGATTGACAACTTGGCAAATTACGAGCAGATCGCCTCTCAGCTGCAAATGTGCGCGGAAATGAGCGCGATCCTGGACGCGCAAATGCAAACCATCCGCAATAAAATTGAACAGGATCTGCCGTAGCGGCACAAAACGTCTCCAACCCGTCTCTTCCATGCTCCCACTGCGATGGCGCTGATATATCCCCGTTCAAAAAACAGCAAAAAACCCGCCGGAATCAGACGATTCAAGCGGGTTTATCTGGTTGCCGAAGAAGGATTCGAACCCTCACAAACAGAGTCAGAGTCTGTCGTGCTACCCTTACACAATTCGGCAATGTGCAACCAACGTGTTATATTATACGCACGTTTGTGTGTGGTGTCAAGAGAAAATCTGAAAATTTTTCCGAAAAAATTTGTGAAAACACTGTGAATTTTGATGATATCGGTGGTAGAAAAAAGCCTATAGACGCAGTATAATAATAACTGCATCAAGAATGGCATCCGAACATATCGGAAACCACAGAATTTACGCACTTTTTTGCATTTGGAGGCTCATGCATGATCAGAAATGATTTAAGAAATATTGCGATTATTGCACACGTTGACCACGGCAAGACGACGCTGGTCGACCAGATGCTCAAGCAGAGCGGCGCGTTCCGTCAGAATCAGGTTATCGAAGACCGCGTGATGGACAGCAATGATCTGGAACGCGAACGCGGCATTACCATCCTTGCCAAAAATACATCTGTTCATTACAAAGGCACAAAAATCAACATCGTTGACACACCGGGTCACGCTGATTTTTCCGGCGAGGTCGAGCGCATTCTCAAAATGGTGGACGGCGTTATCCTGCTCGTCGACGCCTTTGAGGGGCCAATGCCTCAGACCCGTTTCGTCCTGGAAAAGGCGCTGGAATTCGGCCACAAGATCATCATCGTCGTAAATAAGATTGACCGTCCGGATGCCCGTCTGGGCGATGTGGGCGACGAGGTGCTTGAGCTGCTGCTGACGCTGGACGCCACTGACGAACAGCTGGACAGTCCGATTCTCTATTGCTCCGGCCGTGACGGCACTGCTTCGTTTTCACCGAACACACCGTCTGAGGACTTAACGCCGCTGTTTGAGACGATTTTGAACCACATCCCGGCGCCGCATGTCAATCCAGACGGCGACCTGCAAATGCTGGTTTCCTCCATCGACTACAACGACTACGTCGGGCGTATTGCCATTGGCCGTGTAGAGCGCGGTACCATGCATGTCGGCCAGGAGCTTACCGTCTGTAACTACAACAGGCATTCTGAGCCATACAAAGCGAAGGCCGTTTCCATGTATACCATCGACAGCTTAGGTCACACGCCCGTTGAGGAGATCTCCGCCGGTGATATCATCTGCGTTTCCGGTATTGAAAATGTTACAATCGGCGATACGCTGTGTGCGCCGAACAATCCGGAGCCTCTGCCGTTTGTAAAAATTTCCGAGCCAACGGTCGAGATGTTTTTTTCCGTCAACGATTCCCCGTTTGCCGGTCGGGAGGGTAAATATGTCACCTCCCGCCAGCTGCGCGAGCGTCTGCACCGCGAGCTGCTCAAGGATGTGTCCCTGCGCGTACATGAAACGGAAAATACAGACACCTTTCGCGTTGCCGGGCGCGGAGAAATGCATCTGTCTATCCTGATCGAAACGCTGCGCCGCGAGGGCTATGAGTTCCAGGTCGGTGCGCCGCGCGCACTGTTTAAAACCATCAACGGCAAGCGGTACGAGCCGATCGAGCGCATGGTTGCGGACGTTCCGGCAGATGCGCTCGGCTCCGTTATGGAAAAGATGGGCGCGCGCAAGGGTGAATTGCAGCACATGGCACCGCAGGGCGACCGCATGCGTGTGGAATTCCTTGTGCCGGCACGCGGCCTGTTCGGTTATAAGAACGAATTTTTGACCGATACCAAGGGTGAGGGCATTCTCAGCTCGGTATTTTATGATTACATGCCCTATCGCGGCGACATTTCCAAGCGCAACACCGGCTCGCTCATCGCGTTTGAGGCCGGTACCGCCGTTGCGTACGGCCTGTTCAACGCGCAGGAGCGCGGGCAGCTGTTTATCGGCGCGGGCACAGAGGTCTATGAGGGCATGATCGTTGGCGTCTCCCCCAAAAATGAGGACATGGCGGTCAATGTTTGCAAGAAAAAACAGCTGACCAACATGCGTTCCGCAGGCGCGGACGAAGCGCTTCGTCTGACCCCGCCGCGCATTATGTCGATTGAAGAAGCGATGGAATTCATCGGTGAGGATGAGCTGATCGAGATCACACCGACCAGCATTCGCATGCGCAAGGCGATTTTATCCAATTCCGACCGCATGAAGAAGATAAAGTCGAACAAATAATCACATTTATTGAGAAAGTGAGGATCGTAATGAAAAAGGTTATTGCAACGACAAACGCACCCGCCGCTATTGGCCCGTATTCGCAGGCAATTGAGACGGGCGGCTATCTGTTCACCTCCGGTCAGATTCCGATCAATCCGGCTACCGGCGAAATTGAGGGCACGACCATTGAGGAGCAGGCCGAACAGGTCATGAAAAACATCGGCGCGCTGCTGGAGGCTGTCGGCCTGAGCTTCGCCAATGTGGTAAAAACCACGTGTTTTCTGGCGGATTTGGCGGACTTTGCCGCGTTTAATGCAGTCTATGCCAAGTATTTTCCGACGGACGCTCCGGCGCGCTCCTGCTTTGCCGTAGCAGGTCTGCCAAAGGGCGCAAAGCTCGAGGTTGAGACGATCTGCGTCAAGTAAGCATCCATACAAAGGGCTGGGCCAGCGGTGCCCAGCCCTTGTTTCATGCTCGTGTATCAACCATCCTCGGGCAGCACGGTACTATATCGGAATATAATACGCTTCGCCCACCGAATGCGCGCATCCCTGCGGTGTTGCCTATGTTTTGTTGCCGGCGAACTGCACCATATACAAAGAATAATACGCACCATGCTTTTGCAGCAGTTGCTCATGAGTGCCTGTTTCAACAACCCTGCCCCGATCCATGACAACAATGACATCCGCATCCTGAATCGTGGAAAGCCTGTGCGCAATGATTAGGCTTGTGCGGTTTCGCATCAGCTTGACCAAAGCATCCTGAATACTCTGCTCCGTCCTTGTATCCACAGAGGATGTCGCCTCGTCCAAAATCAAGATTTTGGGGTCGGCTATGATTGCTCTTGCAATATTCAAGAGCTGCCTCTGCCCGTGGGAAAGCCCTGCGCCGGCCTGTTTCAGGTACGTTTTGTATTTGTCCTGCAGGCGGTCAATAAACGGGGCGCAGTTGCTGGTCTGCGCCGCTCGGATCATCGCTTCATCATCCGCATCCGGCGCGCTGTATTTGATATTATGTTCAATCGTGTCGGAAAATAGCACCGTATCCTGCAAAACAATGGCTGTATTATGCCGCAGCCAGCTTCGGTTCAACGTCAGGATGTTCTTCCCGTCAATCAATATCTCGCCGGAATCCGCATGGTAAAAACGCATCAGAAGATTGACCACGGTTGTTTTCCCGCTGCCGGTGGCTCCTACAAGAGCTATTTTCTGACCGAATTTTATCTCCAGGTCAAAATCACGCAGCACCTGCTCGCCGGGGATATAGGAAAAATTAACATGGCGGAAGGAAATATCTCCCTTTACGTTTTCAAGGATTTCGGCCCCGCCGTTATCCTCATCGGGCTGTTCCATCATCTCAAAGACACGCTCTGCGCTTGCAACCGCGGTCTGCAGCGACCCGTAAAGCTGCGCAATTTCGTTGAGCGGGCGCGAAAACTGCTTTGCATAAATAATAAAGGCAGAAATTACCCCGATGGTAATCAGGCCCTCCAGCGCAAAATAACCGCCAAATGCCGCAACGATTACAAACCCAAGGTTTGAAATGCAGTTCATCAGCGGACCCATTGAGCCTCCGAGGATTTCCGCGCGAATCCCCTCGTTTGTCAGCCTGTCCGAAATTTCCGAAAACTCTTTTTTGACGCTTTCCTGCCGGTTATATGCAAGAACGGTTCGATAGCCGGAAATCATTTCCTCCGAATGGCCATTTAGTCTTCCAAGCGCATCTGCCCTCCTGCGGTAAACACTGCGCATTTTCTTTGACATTTTCTTCGTCACCAAAACGGTAAGCACAACCGTGACCATCGTGATCAGGGTCAGCTGCCAGCAATACCAAAACATGATGGCGACTGTCCCGATCACCGTCAGAATACTGGAAACCAGCGAGCCAAGGCTCTGTGAAACGGTATTGGAAACGTTTTCAATATCATTTGTCATGCGGCTCATCACATCGCCGTTTGAATGCGTGTCCAGATAAGCGATGGAAAGATGGTCGATCTTGCGGAATAAATCATAGCGCATCTGCCGGACTATGCTCTGGCTCAATCTGGCGGAGAGAATCGACTGCGCCAAGCTGAAGAGGCTGTTTAAAATGAAAACAACCAGCAGCCAAGCGAGCAGCAGGAGGAATTTTTGCCACAAATGCTCCTTAATCGTATCGATGACGTTTCCCTGCAAAGCCGGGGCGATCAAAGAAGAGACTGTTACGGCAATCACAGCAAAAGCCAATCCGAAGAGCAAGCCCTTTGACTGCATAAAATAGCGGAACAGCTTACCGAAGGTTTCCTTCGCGTTTTTCGGCTTCTCTACGGTCTGCCCCATCGTAGACTTGCGGCGAAGCTCAACCTTTGGTGTATTTCCCGACATTACGCCATCACCTCCTTTTTCAGCTGGGAACGGCAGATTTCCTGATATACCACAGAGCTTTTCAGCAGTTCTTCGTGCGTTCCGGAGTCGCAGATTTTTCCGTTATCCAATACAAGAATACGGTCTGCCCGCCTGACGGATGCAATCCTCTGCGCCACGATGATCTTTGTAGTATCCGCAAATTCCCTGTTTAACGCGGCATACAGCGCCGCCTCTGTTTTCAGATCCAAAGCGCTGCTGGAATCGTCTAATATCAAAATTTCCGGCTTCCTGATGACAGCGCGGGCAATGGATATCCGCTGCTTTTGTCCGCCGGAAAGGGAATGTCCGTCCTCTGTCACGGACGTCTGATATCCCTCCGGCAGGGCTAGAATAAAGTCCTCGGCCTGCGCGATCTGCGCCGCATGAACGGTATCGCCGTCCTTTGTCTGACGCTTCCCCCAGCAGATATTTTCTTCAATGCTGAGGGAAAAAAGCTCTGCGTTCTGTTGGACAATGGCAATTTTCTCTCGGAGCGTCTCTATGGGGTAATCATTTACATCCACGCCGTCTACCTTGATTGTACCGCTTGTCACATCATAAAATCGCGGAATCAACTGTACAAGGCTGGACTTTCCACTGCCGGTCGAGCCGATGATGGCGAGCGTTTCTCCACGCCTGACAGCAAAGGAGATTGCATTGAGGATATAATTTCCCGGTGCATCCGGATACGCAAAGGAAACGTCATCGAAAACAATTTCGCCCCTGACAGCGTCGTCCGGATGCACAGCGCCGGATTTTTGTGAATTTTCCGTTTCCAGCACTTCCTTGATTCGTTTCCATGAAGCAGACGCCCTCGTAAAGGTCTGAAAAATGTTCGCCAGAAAAATGACCCTCATCAGGATCAGGGACAAATACGTAATCGCAGCCATCGTCTGCCCCGGTGTAATGCCGCCATTCCTCTGTACGGTATAGCCGCCCGCATACAGTACGCCGACCACGCACAAATTCAGGATAATATTCACACAGGGGTTCAGAAATGCAAGCGTTGTCTGCGCACGGAGATTTGTATCACACAGGCTGTCGTTTGCGCTTGAAAAATGCTCCAATTCATAATCTTCCTTAACATATGCCTTCACGACCCTTGCTCCGGCAATATTTTCCTGCATAATGCAGTTAATACGGTCGATCTTCTGCTGGATGATCGAATAAAGCGGAGAAACCTTTTTCAGAGAAAAAACAACCAAAATAACGACAAAAGGGAATCCGCAAGCCGCAACGAGTGCAAACAACGGAGACTGCCAATATAACATAAAAATTCCGCCCGCAAACATGACCGTGCACCGCACAAGGGAACGCATGGACATCATCACCATCTGCTCCACCTGCGTCACGTCATTGGTAATGCGTGTCACCAGCGCGCCGGTCGTAAAACGGTCCGTCTGTTCAAAAGAAAAGTCCATGATATGGGCAAACATATCCTTACGGACATCATTTCCAAATTTTTGCGCGGCAGTGTTGGCAAACACGCCGCACAACACACCGCAGGTGCCTCCAAATACGACAAGAAGAAGCATCCGGATGCCCTCGCTGAAAATGATCTGCATATTACCGCCAAGGACGCCGTCATCCACGATAGTTGCCATCATGTCAGGCTGCAAAAGATCCATAGTCAGCTCGCCAAGCATGAACAAAGGGGCGAGCAGACAGCAGAGCCAGTATTTCCTTAAATATTTTGTCATCTTGGAAGCTCCTTGCTCAGAATCTCAGAAAGCTCAGTCAGCAGCTGCTTCATCATTTGCTCCTTTTCCGGCGTAAGGAGCATCGTGATCCTTTGATCGGCTGAATCCATTTTCTCCCGTATCTGTTTGGCGCAGATTTCTCCTTTTTCAGTCAGGTAAAGCTTCACATATCGTTGGTCTCCGCTATTCGTTTTCTTTTCCAAATAGCCCTCATACTGCATATTTTTTATTATCTGACTGACAGATGCCATCGTAATGTTGCGGTGGGACGCAATCTCTTTTTGGCTGGCTCCCGGGTTACGGAGCAGAAATGTCAGCACCCTGCGGTAGGAATCAGGAACGCCGGCTTCCGCAGCGATGCATTTCATATAATTCGCCCATATTTTAAACGTTTCCTTAATCATCAGCATCAATGGTTTGTCCATAAGCGCCTCCATTAATAGTTAGGTTCTTAACTAATTATATGCGTCTACTTGAAATATGTCAAGATAAAAACGATTGTGCGCGTTCGCTTCTTTCAGCATCTGTCTGTAATTTTCTCCTCTGTATTTTCACCGTTTCCGGGGAATCTCTGATTTAACCGGCACTTCCACATAGATCTCTGATGTGGTACAATATCCTTATCAAAGGCGTCAGATCGGGTGCATAACGAAAGCCGACACCATTGTAGATGCCGGCATCATCAGTGCGTTCTGCCAAAAACGCTTAATCCGAAAAAACGACGAAAATATGCACATACAGAGGCATTTTCAGGATATAAGCTGTATATTTTTTGATTATGGAGCCATGGTCGCTTTTTGATTCATGGATTTTCTGGGAGGTACGATATATGAGGATAGAACTGGAAGGAGCAAAAAACATACGGGACTTTTCGGAATATGGTTTCCCGGGCTATATCCGATCCTCCCATCTGCATGATATTACCGAAAAGGATGCGCAGATGCTTGCGAAAAACTATCATTTGAAAACGGTCATTGACCTTCGTACAAATGTGGAACGGGAAGAAAATCCGGATTATGCCATTTCAGGTGTTAATTTTCTGCGTATGCCGCTTTTTGACGATGCCGTGCTGGGCATTTCTCATGAAAGCGCGTTGGACAGGTTTGATGCAGAGGCTCTGCCCGATATGGTAGAGCTATATCGTATGCTGGTAACAGATAGGCGCTGCATCCGACAGATCAAAAAGGTGATGGATGTAATCCTTTCACCGGCGAGAGACGGCGCTGTCCTTTGGCACTGCACCGAGGGAAAGGATCGCTGCGGCCTGATCTCCGCCCTGTTCCTGATGATAAAGGGCTTTGACTACGATACCGTCTTGCAGGACTATTTAAAAACAAATGCAGTCAATGTGCGGAAAGCAGAGCAGTATTACG
The DNA here is from genome assembly GCA_964513445.1 of uncultured Butyricicoccus sp. Lineage (GTDB taxonomy): Bacteria > Bacillota > Clostridia > Oscillospirales > Butyricicoccaceae > Butyricicoccus_A. The sequence goes on from CAZEMM010000001.1 coordinate 32,914, forward strand.
CACATATTCTTGCCGAAAAGAAAAGTGAACAGCTTGCAGCAGCGGTAAGGAATGCGCTTCTGGCAAAAAAGGAATATTTTGACGCCGCCTATCATGGCTTGCAAGAAATAAGCGAGACGTACCTGCCGTACTGCGCCGGCTGCTGAGGCTGTGATTTAGATGTCAAAATAAAGCAGAAGGTGATTTGGTGAAAAACAGATGGATACCCATTTTATACGCATTTCTGGCGGCTGTGTTCTATGCCATCAATACGCCGCTTTCAAAGCTGCTGCTCGATCAGATCCCGACTACCTTTATGGCCTCGTTCCTGTACCTGGGAGCCGGAGCCGGCGTAGGCGTCATGTATCTGTTCCATTGGAGCCATGAAGAAAAAACGGAACGGCTCACCCAACAGAATCTTCCTTATACGATTGGGATGATCGCGCTGGATATTCTAGCTCCAATTTCCCTGATGATGGGTATTCAGTATGGTACGGCAGCCAATGCGTCGCTTCTGGGTAATTTTGAAATCGTTGTGCTCAAGGGTATCTTTTCAGGGGGTGGCGCGTTCATCATCGCGTTGCTCCTGGGAGAAAAGCTCCCGAAGCCTACGTTAATTTTGTCTGCCATGCTCCTCGGCTATGTAGCATATGGCCTCAGTATTTTCCTCTACATTAGGGCACAGAGGGATCTCGGCGCAGCAAAAACGAGTGCCTACTATGCCGCCGCGCCGTTCGTGGGCGCGCTCCTGTCGTTTGTTTTGATAAATGAAACGCTGACATGGATTTACTTTGTCGCGCTGGTAATTATGATAGTGGGAACTGTCTTTGTAGTTATGGATACGATTGCCAGACATCATCTACACCAGCATACACATACGTTTACCCATACGCATGACGGAAGCACACATACGCATACCTTCACTCATTCCCATGAGCATGATCATTATGTAGCGCTGGATAAACATGAACACCACCATAGGAAAAAAGAGCTTGAAGCGGCTGCCGGACATACGCATATGTAGCTGCTTTTGTACATTCTCGCCTTATGCCGCCTCGCGCAGCACACGGAACGTCTTTCCAAATGCAAACTGCGCGATAAGCGGGGTGACCATAATAAACCAGATGATCGGCTCGGAAACCATGACGCCCATATAGCCCAGCCGCGGCACGAGCAGCAGGACGATCAGCACCTTGCCAACCAGCTCAATGCTGCTGGAAATCAGCGGGGTGACCATATCGCCCATGCCCTGCAGCGAATTGCGCAGGACGGAAATGACCACTGTCACAAAATAGAAAACCGTGTTGATGTGCAAATATTTCGTCGCAGTCCGGATGATCTCCGCCGTCCAGCTGCCGGTTACCATATGGACGAGTGACGGCACAACAGTATAGCTGATGAGGACAACGATGAGACACCAGCCCCAGGAGAGCAGCAAGGTGCACCGCAGACCACTCTTGATGCGCAAGAATTTCCCCGCGCCCAGGTTCTGACTGCAATAAGTCGCCATCGTGGTGGCAAGCACGGAAAACGGCATCATAAACAGCTCCGTCAGCTTGCGCGCCGCTGTGTGCGCGACAATGATATTGGCGCCAAACGTGTTGATCGCGCTTTGCAGCACGACAGAGCCGATATTGACCAGCGAGAGCATAAAGCCCATGGAAAGACCCGTGCTGTACATCCACGTCAGCACATGACGGTCATGGAAAAAGCGCACAAAGTCAATGCGTTCCGGCACGAGCTGCGGATACCGCGCGCGGATAAAGGCCAGACACAGCAGCACAGACACTCCCTGTGCCAGCACAGTGGCGCCCGCTGCTCCCTGCACGCCCAAATGGAACACACAGATAAACAGAAGATCCAGACCGACGTTGAGGATAGTCGAAATGACTAAAAAGATGAGCGGCGTCACACTGTTTCCCACCGCGCGCAGCGTCGCCGCACAGGCGTTATAAAATACCGTCACCAGCATACCCAGCAGGATAATGCGAAAATAATCCGCCGACTGTCCGATGAGCTCCGCTGGGGTATTGAGCAAACGTAGCAGCGGCCGCAGCAGCGCGGCCGACAGCACCGTCAATACGGCGACCGTCCCGGTGCTCAGCATGATGGTTCCGGCGATTGCCTTTTTCACGCCGCATTGATCTCCCCCGCCAAAAAAGCGGGCGATGACAATGCCGAAGCCGTTCGTAAGCCCCACCAACAGGCCAATCATTAATGAATTGAGCGAGCCCGTCGCACCAACTGCCGCCAGCGCGTGCTCACCCAGAAAGCTGCCGACAATGCGCGTGTCTGTCAGACTGTACACCAGCTGAAACAAATTTCCGATGAGCAGCGGAATCGCAAACTGTAAAATCAGCCGGACCGAACTGCCCTTTGTCATGTCATTCATTGCTTCTGTTTCCTTTGCAAAAAATCCGGCACCTTGTCACAGACACCGGATTATACTGTATCACGAGCCGCGCGATTTTACAATCGCAATTCTTACAAAAAATACTTCTAAACGGTTTAACCGTTCATCAGAAAATCCAAGATATTCCATTCTGCATGCTGTACCGTTTTATACAGCGCGGTATATCCACAGCTGGTACATGAAGCGGCATATCGTTTGACATGTTTTTTTAGACGGCGTTGCCGCAATATCACAGCTTGTTTCCGGTTTTCAAATATGCTATACTGATAACAGATATGAATGAAATAAGGGGATGCCATATGGAAGCTTTTTCTCAGTCCGCCTGCGCACAGGAAATGCAGCAATATCATCTGCCGCGTTATCAGGAGCTGCCGCAGATCGACATTTATCTCGACCAGCTGATTACCGTGCTGCATCAGGTATTGCAGCCGCTGTTCGACGACGCTACCGAACGCTGCATCACAGCCTCCATGATCAACAACTATGCCAAACAGGGCGTGCTTCCGCGTCCTGTCAAAAAGAAATACAACCGTAACCATATTGCCTATCTGATTTTCATTACGGTGACCAAGCAGGTGATGGCAATTGACGATATTCGGCAGCTTATCCAAATCCAGACGGCGACCTATTCGCTGGAAACGGCATATAATTACCTGTGCACGGAATTTGAACACGCGCTGGCAGCGGTTTTCTGTAACGATGCCTCGCCAGCTGACACCGCAAGCGTACAGACCCAACAGACCAAGCTGGTGCGCGCCGCCGTAGCAGCCGTCGTACATAAAATCTATTTGAACAAGTTTCTCAAATTTTACGCCACTTCACAGGCGGAATCGTCGTAAAAACAGCGCACCGGATGCCGATTGGCCCGGTGCGCTTTATCATTATAATCACTCAATCCTCCCACGGACGGATGCGGTACTGTGCGCCAATGCGTGCGCAAATTGCGCGGCACTGCTCCTCTTCCTCATGTGAGATCGTTGTGTCCACCGTCGTCATGACAACGTGCGGTACAGCTTTGACACATTCCTGTGCAAATTTCAGCATCGCGTCAAACGACTGCGCGCCAAATTTACTGCGTGTCAGCTTGAGATATTCCTCCGCATTCGGCGTATTTAAGCTGATCGATACCGTGTCGATCAGGCCGGACAGCCGCGGCGCGATGGATTCCCCGTTGACGAGATCGCCCAGACCGTTGGTGTTGATGCGGATGGATGCGGTTGGACAGACGGATTTGATATATTTCGCCGTCTCGAGCAGCATATCCAGTCGCTCCGTCGGCTCACCAAAGCCACAAAAGACAACCTCCTCATAGGTATTCAACTGCTTTGCATCCAATGCCGCCTTAATCTCCGCAAAGCTCGGCTCATGCTCCAGCCACAGCGTATCCGTCTCCTCGCCGACATGATCCATTGTCTGGCGCAGGCAGAACGTACATGCGCATGGACAACGGTTGGTCAAGTTGAGATACAATCCGTTGTGCACATCATATGCAATGGTCATTGCTTTGTTCGCCATACAACATTCGCTCCTTTTATTTCAGTGTCGTGAGAAATTCCTCAAAGCAGACGCCGTCCGTCTTGGGAATACCCAGCTCAATCGACCGCAAGATACATTTTTTGATAAACAGCGACGCCTTGCGCACCGACCGTTCAAACGAGACATGGTTGATAGCATCCGCCGCAATAATAGACGAGAACACATCGCCTGTTCCCGAACGCTGGTCGCCAATACGCAGCGTGCGCAGCAGCTTCGGCTCGCCGCCCCGCACATAGGTATAGTTTGCAATGTATACCCTCTGCGGCACGCCCGTGATGACGATCTTCTCCGGCCCTTGCGCGGACAGCTGCTCCGCCAGCCCTTGCAGCTCCTTCATCGTCCAATGCCCGTCATGATACGGTGTATCGGTTAAAATACACGCCTCCGTCAGATTGGGCGTAAGGATATCGGCATAGGACACCAGCTGCTTCATCGCCTGGCACATCGCGGGCGTATACGTCGGATACATCTTGCCGTAGTCTCCCATGACCGGATCAATGATGACCGTCGTGTGCCGCGTGCAAAAATCCTCCATAAATCGCTTGACGATCGCAATCTGTTCCTCTGAGCCGAGAAAGCCCGTTTGAATGCCGTCAAACTGCAAATTCAGCTTTTTCCAATTGTCAATATACGGCTGCATTTTTGCCGTATAATCATCAAAGAAAAACGTCGGAAAGCCGGTGTGATTGGAAAAAATAGATGTCGGCACCGGACAGCACTGCACCTTCATCGCAGAAAGAATGGGCATGGACACCGCAATTGAGCAGCGTCCAAAGCCCGAAAAATCATTGATAACCGCGATCTTCCGTTGTCTGTTGTGGTCGATCATGCGTTACCCTTTCTCTCCGCCGCGAGCAGCGGACGTACCTTTGCCTTTTCAAACAGTGCGCCTACCGCATAGCAGACGACTAAATTGAGCACGCCCTTGACGGCAAGCCCCGGCGTCGAGGCCAGTCCCGCAGCCAGTCCGCCGTACAAAAATGCGCCGGCTGCCGTGTATCCCAATACCATCCATGCCATGCCCACTGCACAGCCAATCAGCGCGCGGGCGGAAAATAGCGAGCACGTTCCATCCTTGCGGTACGCAATTTTGCAGACGAACAACGCCATGAGCGATTTAATGAAAAAGGTCGGAATCGACCAATAGGCATAGCCTGTCAGCAGGTCCGCCAGCGCAGAGCCGATGCCGCCTGCCCAAAAGCCGGAACGTCCTCCCACGAACAGCACGGTCAGCAAAATAAACGCGTCGCCCAGATGTGCATAGCCCAATGGAATCGGAATCTGAATCACCATGGTCATCACACAGGTCAGCGCAGCCATAACGGCCGTAATGCACAGAAACCGTGCGGAAAAACGATTGGATTGCATACATATCACCTCAAAAATAAATTGAAATCTCGAGAATAACTGTATGATACCATAAGACTGTGCATAGATAAATGGACAATTTTGCACTAATTTTTCGACACAGTTTGCTTTCAGTTGCCATCCTTGTCAAATGTGCGCCGCAACGCCCGTTCTGTGAGCGGAATCGGCAGCAAAACAGGAACGAACTGCACGGCGCAGATAATGCCGCCCGCTGCCGCGACCGTGTCCGTGTTCCTGCCGAGCACTGCCAGCATGGCAATCACGGTGAGAACAAGCGTCGGCCAGCCGAAACGCCAGTACCATTTTGCAAAATATGCGTTCGCAAACGCCCATGTATCCAGATTTTTGGTCGAACGGGAGGTGCGATAGCCCAAAAACGGCGAAGGCTTCTTGGGCGCATGATACAAAAACAGCCAGCCAAAGAACAGCAGGAGAGCCGGGATGAGCAAATCCATCACCAGCATAAACACCCAAAATCCCATTCCAAGTCCTCCCTGTTATCACAGCAGGCCGCTGCGCGCGCACAGCGTCAGCATCCCCATAATGAGCGGCTGATGCACCAGATAGATCAGTAAGGAATGTCTGCCAATGGCGTGAAGCGGCGTGCGCACCGGCAGTACGTCATGGAGCGGACGGCCGCGCGCATTCCAGCAGCGATACAGGAAAAAACCCGCTGCAAACAAAAACAGCCATGGAAAAATCGGAAAATAATCGGACGAATAAAATCCGGACGGCGGGAAGCCCAGACAGGCTGTGAACGCATTGCGATATAACACAGACGGGACAGCGCAGAGGTTCCATGTGCCAAAGCCGAAAAATCCGTCCTTTGCATTGCGGAACAGGACAAATACAACCATGCAAACAGCCAGACCGCACACGCGCGGCACGCGCAGCAAAGCTGTACGCACGGGTGTCAGCAGCAGCATTGCCACGCCGAGCAGCGTCAATACGCCAAAAAACACCGGCTCCTCCGGCTCCGTCGCATACGTCACGACGGACACCAGCAGTCCGGCGGCCGATATCGTCAGGCCGCGGCGGATACCGTGACGGCTCATGCCCCAGCAAAAGCCGGACAGCAGAATAAAGACCCAGCAAATGGACTGCTGCCATACAAAGCTGACCGTACCGTAAAACCAATCCCACGGGACGGCAAACAGATGCACCAAATCCCAGCAGATATGATAGGCGATCATACTGCACACCGTCAGCCCGCGCAGTAAATCCAGACTGCCGATGCGCTGCGCTGGCGCTGCGGGCTTATAGCTCACGGACAAACTCTTCAATCCGATCCATCGCCGTTTCCAGCTGCATCATCGAATACGCATACGAGATGCGCACATGACCCCTGCCGCTCTCGCCAAACGCGCTGCCCGGCACGACCGCGACCTTTTTGCTGCGCAGCAGCTGATCGCAGAATTCTTCGTCGTCCTCCATATAATTTTGGATAGATGGGAAAATATAAAACGCGCCCTCCGGCTCAAAGCACGGCATGTTCATCTCCTGCAGCCGTTCATAGACAAAACGGCGGCGCATGTCATATTGCTGCCGCATATATGCAATGTCGTCCGCACCGCTGCGCAACGCCTCCACGCCGGCAAACTGACTGACCGTCGGCGCGGACATAATGCCAAACTGATGGATTTTCACCAGAGGCGCAAGCATTTCCTTCGGCGCCATGACCCAGCCGAGACGCCAGCCGGTCATCGCATAGGACTTGGAAAAGCCATTGATGACGATCGTGCGCTCGCGCATACCGGGCAGCTCAGCAAAGCACACATGCTTTTTTTCGCCATAGGTCAGCTCACAATATATTTCATCGGAAATGACAACAATATTGGTCGGGCGCAGCACAGCCGCAATTTTCTCCAACTCCTCCCGCGTCATAATCGCGCCGGTTGGATTGTTCGGAAACGGCATAATCAGCGCCTTTGTGCGCGGCGTGATCGCTGCCTTCAGCGTTTCTGCCGTCAGCTTAAAGCCGTCCTCCTGCCGCGTCCGGAGCGGAACCGGCTTGCCGCCCGCCATAATCGTCAGCGGCGTATAGCAGACAAACGACGGCTCCGGAATGAGTACCTCGTCGCCATTCGAGACAAATGAACGCAGCGCGTTGTCAATGGCCTCCGAGCCGCCTACGGTGACAATAATCTCCTTGTGATAATCATATTCGAGATGGTAATTTTCCCACGCGTATTTTGCAATTTCCCGACGCAGATCGGAAAGTCCCCAGTTGGACGTATAAAACGTCTTGCCCTGCTGAAGAGATTTAATGCCGGCACGGCGAATCTGCCACGGCGTTTGGAAATCCGGCTCGCCGACACCGAGCGAAATGGCATCCTCCATCGTGCTGACAATATCAAAAAATTTCCGGATGCCGGACGGCTTGATCACACGCGCCTTGTCCGAAATCAGGGATGAATAATCAATCATTGCGGAAATCCTCTCTTTCGTCAACCGGATTATAGTTGATTCCCGCATCCTTATATTTTTTCAGCACAAAATGCGTCGAGGTAGAGATAATATTCTCCATGGGCGCAAGGTTCTCCGAGACAAATCGAGAGACCTCCCGCAGCGATCTGCCGTTGATGATAACGGTGAAATCATAGCTGCCGCTCATCAGATATACGCTCTGCACCTGCTTGTGGCAATAGATTTGCCGCGCAAGCTCGTCAAAGCCCATGCCCTTCTGCGGGCTGACGCGCACCTCGATCAGCGCGGTGACGCTGTCGCGGTCGATTTTATCCCAGTCAATAATGGCCTTATATCCTAAAATGACATTCTCTTTTTCATATTTGTGAATGCTGTCAATTACCTGCTTTTCCGGCATACCAAGCATTTTGGCAATACGAGCCGGCGTAATACGGGCATCCTGATCCAGCAGCTGTAATATTCGATGCATGATATTCCCTCCATGTTTATCATAAAATTATAAACCTTATTATACAACACAACCGCAATAAAGGAAAGCAGAATTGCATGTTTTATTTTATTTGAAAGACGGGCTGTTGTGCGGTACAATAGAAAACAGAAAAAAGAAGGAGTTCCCTTTATGAAATTTGATTTGTTTACTCCACAGATGCTGGATTTCCTGATGGAGAATCACCTCAACAACAGCAAGCCGTGGTATGAAGCGCACAAGCCGCAGTATCATTCGCTCGTCGTGCAGCCCTTTCACGCGCTCGTGACCGAACTTGCGCCCGTCATGCTGGATATTGATCCACAGCTTGTCGTCATTCCGTCACGGGTTCTGTCGCGCGTGCGGCGCGATACGCGTTTTACTAAAAACAAAGACCTGTACCGCGACCATGCGTGGCTGACCTTCCGTCATCCCAAGCAGCATATCGGCAATTCCCTGTGCTATTACTTTGAGATCACGCAGGAGGGCTGGGGCTATGGAGTCGGATACTATGACATTCCATCCGCTGTGCGCGAGGAATATCGCCAGATGATCCTGCACCACGACGCCACCTACCTTGCCGCGCGCAAGGCCTTGGAGACGCTCCCCTGCTTCACGCTATACGGCGACAGCTACAAACGCCCGCCGTTCCCGGATGCGCCCGCAGACGACCAAAACTGGCTGAACCGCAAGAATATCGGCGCAAGTTTTTTCAGCGAGGACTTTACCGCCTTGTTTGACGGTGATTTTTATGATATAATGGTTGACAGACTGATACGAATTGCACCGTTCTATTATTTTCTCCGAACTGCGGAGGATCGCGTTCGCCGTCAGTGATGTCTGGAGGCCCCTATGTGAGATATACAGCAATTGATTTTGAAACCGCCAACGCGTCTATGCTGAGCGCATGCTCCATTGGCTTGGTGGTTTTTGAAAACGGTATGCCGATTCATGAATGTATTACCTTGATCCGGCCGCCGGAGGAATTTGGAAAATTTAATTGGTACAATGTGCGCATTCACGGCATCAAGGCCTCAATGGTAGCGGACGCACCGACATTTGACCAAATCTGGCCAGAGCTTCAGCCATACATTGAAAATCAGCTGGTTGTCTGTCATAACGCGGCCTTTGACACGGTCGTGTTGTGCCGCCTTTTGGAATATTACGGGTTTTCCATTCCGGAGTTTGATTATCTGTGTACCGTCAAGGTATCGCAGCAGGTTTGGCCGGAAATGGAAAATCACAAGCTGGATACCGTATGCACCGATCTTGACATCCGTCTGAATCATCACGAGGCGCTGTCCGATGCCCGTGCCTGCGGCTATATTCTGGCAGCCGCGCTGCGCAGCCAGCATTGTACCTGCACGGAGGATCTATTGGAGGCGTTGGAAATGCGCATCGGACATGTCTCCCCTTCCGGCAGACAGTCGTGCTCCACCTCCGAGGAGGTCCGACGCAAAATAATAGCAGAAAAGAAAAAGAAAGAGAGCCGCCGCCGCTACTACGCGCATCATCGCGCGGGCAGCGCGGAAAAACAGAATGAGAAAGGAGATCTCCCATCATGACAACACAATGGAATCAAAAAATTGATGCGTACCGCGATCTTGCGGCAGAACAACTTAAGCCGATCCGTGAGCACGTAAAGACCGGCTGCGAAACGGTATGGAGCCGCGTCTCCGCGGCCGTTCGCAGTTATCTTCTCTCTGAGGTCTGTATCTTTAAAATGATGCTGATTTCCTTCGGTCTGTTGATCGGCGCGACATTTTCCGACTTTTTTAAAAAACATCGTATCATTTTATTCGTCGCTTTTCTCGGCTCCGCCGCGTTGTTCCTCTATAAGGCGTTTCAGATGCTGGAGGAGATCGACGAGGAGACGGATTTTTGACAGACTGCGCAATTGGCCGGATGATGCACGTCCGGCCAATTATTTTGAAAAAATACTTGCAAATGAAGGAAAGACCTTGTATAATACTTTTGTTGCATTGATTTGCCGGTGTGATGGAATTGGTAGACGTAGTGGACTCAAAATCCACCGCTGGCGACAGCGTACCGGTTCGAGTCCGGTCACCGGCACCACGCCGCTGCGAACGATATGTCGTTCGCAGCGGCTTTTTTTATGCTTAGGGATTCAGGGTTCCGCGAGAAAACCGCTTCGCCCGCAGGCCGCATTCCTATCGCGTGACCTGATGCACCCATTTAAACGAACGGATGCGCCAATAAATGACGAATCCTTTGCCAATTTGATCCATCTTGAGGCAGAAGAACACAACAGCCGGCGGAAAATGGAACACGAATGCAGACAGATACGCGCTCGGCAGACAGATCAGCCATGTCCAAATACAATTGTGGATCATCGCGAACTTGGTATCGCCGCCCGCACGCAAAAATCCGGAATCTAATCCCGTTTGATAGCATGTGCCGACGGTTGTAATCGCAAGCACTGTGATAAACTGTCCGGTCAGCTGTGCCGCCCGCGGCGTCAGCGTATCATAGATCATCAAAATCGGCCACTGCGCGAGAAACAGCACTACACCGGTGACAATGGCAATGATAATAAACAGCACCTGTAACGTACGCACCACCGGCTTGATCCCCTCGATTGGGTCATCCTCATGCTCGCCCAGTGTCCGCCCGGTAACAATAGCCGTAGCGCTGGCTGCTCCATAGGCGATGACCGAGATAATTTGATAAACAATCACCGAAATGGAATTGGCGGGCAGCGCAGAGGCGGCATCGTCCATATTGCCGATGATAGCGGTCTGGAAGATGGAATTAAGCCCCCACAACGCCTGTGTGATGAGCAGCGGCAGCGAAACCTTTATGTAGTCCGCCGTATACCGGTTGTCAATGAAAATCAGCTTTCTGAGGTTCAGGTTGAGGCTGTGCTCCTTAACGGTCAAAAACCAGATGACAATGAGCAGCTCGACCGTGCGTGAGATCAGCGTCGCGATCGCCGCACCGCGCACTCCCAATGCCGGCGCACCAAAATGTCCGTAAATCAGGATGTAATTGAGCACAATATTGATGCACAGCGTAGAACCCGCGATAATATAGCCGATTTTTACGATGCCGATCGAGCGCAGGGAGGCAGCCAGCATATTCGTCAGCGCGAAGATGACGTAGGTAAAGCAGATGATACGCAGATATTGCAGTGCCTCCGCCGCAACGTTCGCGTCGTTTGTCATCAGACCGATCATCTGATTCGGCGCAAAAAACGCTAGCAAAAAGAGGATGAACGCCATAGCGACGCCAAAGCGCAGCCCGCAGCCGATAATGCTTGCAATCGGCTTTAATTCTTTTTTACCCCAGTAACGCGCGCCAAGCACGACAATACCCTCGCCTACGCCGACAACCAGCATCTGCAAAAAGAATTGGAATTGATTGCACAGCGACACGCCGGACAATGCGTCCTGCGAGTAGCGGCCGATCATGATATTATCCGCCAGATTGACAGAATATGTCAGCAGATTTTGCAACGCAATACTGAGTGTCAAAACCGCAAACGTCTTATAGAACTGTTTATCCCGAATCATAAGCCTTTCCTCCAGCTATTTTTTACCAACGCGAATCCGGATTTAAAAAATGATGGCGCGCCGCCGTACATTCCTTTGCGATTACACCGCGTCTTTTCCGTTCTTTTCTCTCATTATATTGCTTTCTCTCAAAGATTCAATCCAAATTCCAATCAATTTATTTCGGTTTCGTGCTTTCATATGATATAATACAAGCAGAGCATGAGAAGGAGGGATTTCACATGGGAAAATGCAACGAGCCGGGCGTCCTATTGGAATCCGATCGTTTTTTCAACACACCGAGTACCGTCGCCGGACAGCTGTTTTATTACATCACGCGCTGCGGGCACTATTTCTGTACGACAGACTATCATTTTATGGATGACTGCGAGATCGCCCAGCTGCCCGGTCATCGCAACTGTCTGCTGCTCTACGTCTGTTCGGGACGCATGGCCGTCGAAAACGCGGGTAAAACAGGAACCATCCTGCCCGGGCAGGTTGCGCTGCTCGACTGTTCCCTGCCGCATCAACATTATGCGCTGGAAAACACAGAGCAGCTATGGATCCATATTGAGGGCTGTAACACGAGGGACTTTTTCTCTGTGCTTCAGTCGGCAAACCACGGACGACTTGTGCTGACGCCGCCCTCCTCTCAGGCGACAAAAACGCTCATGCTCCAGCTCATCAACAGCTTCCGTTTGCCAGGACGCATAAGCGAGGCAGAGCAGTCGCAGCTGCTCCACCGGCTGCTGTGCGAGCTGATTGTCATGCCGCGCACGCTTCAGCCAGAGGCGGATGCCGACGTGATCGCACGCGCTGCGGACTTTATCATGCAACATCTTTTCGAGGATCTGACCGTCAGCAATATAGCGGCAGCCGTCGGCCTGAGCGCGTCGCACCTGTCCCGGCTGTTTAAATCGCGCACCGGATTTTCTCCCCATGAATTCATCACACTGCGCCGCATTGACACGGCAAAGGAACTGCTTCTGACCACTACGCTGTCGGTCAAGCAGATCGCTTTCCATGTCGGCTACCACAGCGAAGCCAATTTTATCACATCCTTTTCCGGCAAGACCGGTATTACACCTGCGGCCTTCCGCCGCAATCCGATTTGAGGTGACGTCATATGCCCTGTGATATTGTTCTGGCGGGTGCCGCCATCATTGATATTCCGGTTGTTCCAGCTGACCCGGCGGTTTTTTCCCGCACGACCACTCCGGCGCAGCGCATCGTGCTGACCTCGGGCGGCGACGCAATGAATGAAGCAATCGTCGCGTCGCGTCTCGGCAAGCGGGTTCGTCTGATCAGCCGCATTGGTACAGACGATGCCGGCGCATATATCAAGTCGGTCTGCGGCGCAGCAAGCGTGGAAACGCGCTTTCAGGAGATCGATGGACTGGACACCGGCGTGAACGTCGTTCTTGTAGATCAAGCGGGAGAGCGGCGCTTTTATACCAATCCATACGGCAGTCTGCGCGCTTTGGAGGCGTCGGACATCACGCCCGAGGCCGTGCACGGCGCGGATATCTTCTGCTTTGCCAGCATTTTTGTGTTCCCGAAAATCCAGCCGGACGCGTTGGCACAGATTTTCTCGATGGCGCGGCGCGAGGGCTGCATCGTCTGCGCGGACACAACGCTGCCAAAAAACGGAGAGACCATCGTCGAGCTGGCTTCCGCGCTGCGTGAGCTGGATTATTTCTTCACCAATTTGCCTGAAGCGCAGGCGATCACCGGACTGCATGATCCAGAGGCAATCGCAGACGAGCTGTTGGGAATCGGAGCGCGGCATGTTATCGTCAAGCTGGGCGCAGACGGCTGCCTGATCGCGGATGCGGACGGGATGCAGCGCATTCCGCCTTGCCCTGCTCACTGTGTGGATACGACCGGCGCGGGCGATAATTTTGCCGCGGGGTTTCTGACTGCGCTTTCCGAGCATCAGTCCTTTGCGGACTGTGCGCGCTTTGCCAACGCGTGCGCGTCGGTTTCCGTGGAGAGCGTCGGTGCATCTACCGGTGTACATACGGCGCAGCAGGTGTGGGACAGATACCGGCAGAATTATGGCACAATCTGACAGCTTTTTCGCAAGCTTTTCAGTTTTTTCATATTCTTCCGTGCAGAATGCCGCAGTTTTTGTTGCGGATCGACGAATTGTATAGTATAATATGTTCTATTGATTTTCCTATAGGAAGCGTGAGGATATGAGTTTTTTTAAAAATCTGGTCGATGAAATGAACGATCGCAACATTGATACGAGCAAGCTGCCGAAAAAGGCGGCTATCAGCGAAAAGATTGATATGGACGACCCGACCAAGCTGACCGAGAAATCCATGAAGGACACGGAAAACTTCGATACACCTGAACCGGAACAGCCGGAGCAGCCTCAGGAGGAGATTGACCCCGATTTCCCCGACCACCCGGATTACATCGCGCTCAAGCCGCATCTGACAGAGCGCGAGCTGTGGCGTATGCCGGCCATCCGATTTTACAGCACGATCATCTGCTTCTGTCTCGGCATGATACTTTACGGTATCATCAACGGTGTCCTTGACCTCGGCATGACCAAGGGTGCGGTCGGGTGGTATCAGATCTTCGGCGCCGCTATCGGCTTTATGCTCAGCCGCGAGGTGCTTGAGCCGCGCCTGCGCATCCCGTTTGCAAAAGGCACCTATGAGCAGAAAAAAGCGGCGACCGATGCCTATCTTGCGCGAATCGCCGCACTCGATCAGCAGATTGAAACACTGCACAAGATGCAGGATGCGTCCAATACCGACACGAAAAATAACCTGTGACAAAGCAAAAGGACTGTCTCAAAACGAACCGATTCGTTGAAAGACAGTCCTTCTTTTTTACTCGATTTCCTGAATGTCCAGCTGTTCGAGAATCTCCTGCCCGCTCATCGTCAGCGCCATACTGCCCTTGATCGGATAGATGTCGTAGCCGACATAATCACAGCCCTGCAACGGAATCAGATAGTCGATCTGTATCAGCTCCTTGTGCGCGAGCGCGAGCAGCGCATCAGGAGAAATCCGTTTGCCGTTCTCATAATACACCGGGAGGCCGTTTGTATCCTTTGCAACCGGCAAAAACGGTACGGAAAAACAGTACAGCACAGCGGCCTGTTCTTTGGTAAGCGTCAGCATCCCGCCGCATGCGCCGCAGCCTGCACAGCCGCCGTAATCGCCCTTCCTACAGTTTTCACAGCTCATAGACATCCCCTCGGCTATTATGCGTTTTCAATCAGCTTTTTATAACGCAGAATGATGGCAGCCGCCTGACTGCGCTCGGCAGAACCGGTCGGCGAGAGCTTATTGCTGCCTGTGCCGGTGATGATGCCGTTTTGTACCGCCCAGTTCATCGCAGGTCTCGCCCACTGCGCAACCTTTGCGTTATCGGAGAAGCTGCTGAGGCTGTCGGTCGTGCTCTCCGCCATCTTGGAATAGCGGAACATAATCGCCGCGAACTCCTGACGCGTCAGCTTCTGCTCTGGCGCAAATTTGTTGTTGCCAACGCCGTTGATAACACCGACAGAACGCGCCCACTTGATGGCCTCGGTATACCACTTGCCCTCCGCGACATCGGTAAACGCCTCGACCTCGCCAATCTGCGGCGTACCGTTTTTCTTGACCTCGTAGTTATACAGAATCTGCGCAGCCTGCGCGCGGTTCACAATCCCCGTCGGGTTAAACGCGCTGTTGCTGACGCCCGACATCAAACCCTCGTTATATGTGCTGACGACGTCGTCATAATACCACTTGTTGTCCATAACGTCGGTAAACGGCGCGTCACCGTTCTGCTTCGCGCTCTTTGCGCCCTGCTTGATCAGGTAATACCGTGTCGGGCTTCTGTCCTGGCACGCCTTTGCGATCTGATCCAGCTTGACAGAAAGCACGCCGCCGGTCGCGCCCGTCTCGGAATCCTTGACAACAGTCACATTGTTCTTGCGTGCCGTCGTCTCATTGAACTTGGTCGAATACCAATAGCTGTCCAGCACGGTAACCGCATCATTGTCGTCAATGCCGTCCACCGCCATGAAATGGCCGTAGTATGTAAACAGTGAGTAACTGCTTCCCGCATGGATGATTGCGATGCCGCCTGCCTTCAGGTGTGCCTTTAAATCCGCCTCGCTGTTGGAAATCGTATAGGTGAAGTTATACTTCTTTGAAACGGAATCCAATAGCGTCGTGACGTCTGTGCCGCCGTTGTAGCGCGCGCCGCACTGCACCGCCAGCTTGCACATCGTCGGGATATCTACATCCGCAATACCCGCCGCATACAGCGCGTTGCACACAGCGGACGGGCCGCACGAGCCCTGCGCGACCGTGCTGCTGCCGTATGCGATCGAATCATATTGTCTCGCATTCTGATACAGCACGCGGTGCCCGTTTATGGTATCCGACGTTTTATCGATAAAATGGAATGAACCCTTGAGGATGGTCTCCTCATCGACCGCCGCAGTGCCGTCTACATACTGGATATTTGGAATGTCCTGGATATCCAACAAGCCTTCCTCATCCACAAAATACGACTGTGGCAGTGCTGTATCCGCCTGCTCGGCTGTCTCAACCTCGTCCAGTTCCACACTATTCTCATCGGTCGCCAGCGCCATGCCCGCCGCTGAAAGCAGCATGGTGAGCGCAAGCAGCGCCGCACTTATTCTTTTCAAATATTTCAAGGTGATCCCTCATTTCCAGATGAAATATATCCCAATCTTTCCGTTTGCCGGATGGTATGTCCTCATTATATTTCAATGCGCTGTAAATATCAACCCATCCTGCATGAAACCGTCGATTTTCTCAAAAAACGGAGAATTCATGCGCGTATTTTGTGCACAAAAAAGTACAGGCGTGCGAAGATATTCTGGTCTCTCCGCACGCCTGCATGCTATAAGGCTGATCGTTCAAATGCAGCGAAAGCAGCTTTTGCTGCCGCCAACAAAATAAATTATTGGCTTCCCCTTGATGCATCGTCTCTATCATGCCTGAAGCATCCTGTTTCGGGCGATCTGCCGGTCTGCCGGCGCACTGGCCGGCAGACGGCAAATCAAACAACGTCTTAATCCTTGTTCACTTTTTAATCGGATATGCCCGTTACTTTCCCTTATCCGCTGCAATGCGATCCTTATTGATCTCCATCCAAACGTCACAATTGTCGATGCCCAGCTTTTCCGGATTGAAGTACGGTTCTTCAACGCCAGCCTTGCGCTGTGCCATATAATCGTCATATACCTTCTTAACCTTCGGGAGCAGGATGAGCAGTGCAACGAGGTTGAACCACGCCATCAGCGCGAACATAATCTCAGAGATTGCCCATGCGGTGGATGCCGTTACCATCGTCCAAATGAAGAAGAATACCGGCATAACGATGCGAATGCCCCAAATGACGGTCTTGCGCGCCTTGTCAGAGCTGTTGCGCATCAGATAAGCCAGGCCGGACTCTCCCTCGTAATAGTATGCGATACAGGTGGAATACGCAAAGCAGGTCAGCGCCAGCGCGATAATCATGCCGCCGATACCGGACGGGATGACGCTGTTCGCAGCCTCCTGTACCCACAGGACGTTTGCAGTGTTGGACTCTGCCAGACCGGCCATCATATCAGAGCCCTGACCGATGTACATGTAGGAGCCATCCGCGCCGAGTACGTTGAAGCAATCGGATACGATCGCCATGATGCCGGAGCAGAAGCAGACGGCAACGTCAATGTAAACCGAAAATGCATTGACCAAGCCCTGTGTCGCCGGATGCGGCGTCTCTGCTGCTGCCGCAGACGGAGGGGTTTCGCCGAAGCCGGAGCCGGAGGAGTTGACCGCACGCTTAACGCCATAAGAAAACGCGCCGCCGATCATACCGCCGAAGACGGCATGGGAGTTGAACGCGCTGCCGAAAATCATGCCAAAGGCAGCCGGAATGTTGCTTGCGTTGCCAATCAGTACAATGACCGTAACGATCAGGTAACCGATGGTCATAAACGGGACAATGATGGTGGAAAACTTCGCGATACGGCGAACGCCGCCGGAAATGACGAGGAACAGCAGAACTGCGATAACCAGACCGACGATCCAGCGCGGTGCGCCGAAGCTGTTCTCAAACGCCTGTGCGATGTTGTTGGCGGACGGGCCGGTTACAAGCAGCGGTACGCCTATTGTTGCGAACAGCGCAAAAATAACCGCCATAATCTTGCCGAGCGCCTTCCACGGGATGCCGCGCTCCATATAGAAGTACGGGCCACCGCGGTACTGACCGTCCATGCGAACCTTGTAGATCTGACCGAGGCTGTTCTCTGCGTATGCGATCGCGGAGGTAACCAGCGCGGTGATGATCATCCAGAATACTGAGCCCGGGCCGCCGTACATGATCGCGACCATGACGCCGCCGATGTTGCCGACGGCGACGCGGTACGCCGCAACCGAACAGAAGGTCTCAAACGCGGACAAGCCCTCCTGTGAGCCGCCGCTCTTCGTCAACAGCTTCCATTGCAGCTTTGCCTTGGTAACGTTGTCGAACTTCATGGCGATACAGTAGGCCACAGCCAGACCAAATGTCAGCGCAATCAGCGGTGTTGCCCACAGTATGTTGTCGATATCCATAATAATTGATGCAAAATCCATATCTCTTTTTCCTCTCTCATAGTATAGGGTGGTTTTTATGTTATGGGAAGTGCAAAATTTGATGTTTTCCTTCGTCAAGCTGCATTCCCTTAACACCAATCGGGGTGAAACGCGCAGTTCAGCGGCCCTTGATGCCGATATCCAGAACCTCATGCATATACTTGATCGACCTGCGCATCGCGTCGATCTCTTCCTTGCGTCCGTCCTCCAGCGAATAGCCGCTGAGCGGAAGCTCGATCTCAAGATCAATGGTGTCCAGTTCCGCCGGCGCCTTCTCGCGCAGGATCTTCATAACCTCAATGACGTCTACATCGCCGTCGCCGATCGCGCAGCCAAGCGAATGCGTGCCGTCCGGGTCTGCGAACACACGGTTATCGCAGAAGTGAACACAGTAGCAGTACGGCGCCATCTTGTCAACGCAGTCTCGAATGCCCTCTGCCAGCATCAGCGAGTTGATGGTATCGCAACACGCGCCGACCAGCGGGTGGTTGATCTGCTCGACCATCCAGATAACCTCATCGGCAAACAGGTCGCAATGATTCTCGATCGCGATCTTCAAGCCATACTTCTCAATCGTCGGGATGTTTTTCTTAAAGTCCATGACGATGTCTGCCATCTGCCTGACGGCCTCCGGACACATGCATGCATGCGAAATCGGATGCGGATGCTCCACGTCGGTGCTGTACTTGACCAGCTTGCAGCCCAGCCTGTGCGCGATCTCCAGGGATTCCTCAATGGTGCAGTTGACGCGCGGATCAGACGGCGCATTAAACGAGATGTTCAGCTCGAGATCCAGACCAAGCAGCTCCGCCTTCTGCTTGACTGCCGCCAGATGTGCGTCGGACAGATCATCATCCAGATCGACCAGCGTCATGTGGATGACCTCAATGCCCTCCTCAACGCACATGTCCATCAGCTTGTCCAAGTCGATGACCTTCTCAAACGCGAACGTCTTTCCCTCGCTCTGGAAGCCCCAGCTCTCTCCAAGGCCACTCAGATGCAGTGTGTAGGTATGCATACCCAGCTTGAATCTGCGCGCCGCGGCCTTTCCGGTCATGTGTTTCATACTCTTCTCTCCTTTGTTTTTATTTGATACAGCATCAATTCGATTGATCTGTCGAGAATGTTCGTATCAATTGCATTGTCATTTGAAAACGCTTATGTTTATATACATAGCAATTGCCGTGCCAATCGCGGATTTTTTTCTAAAAAAATTTTTCTTAGGCATGTTTTTTGTCTGTTTTGCCAGATAAAGATCGGTACTATTTGTTCATTTTTCCCAATAATGATCTTATGCTGGTGTACGGAAGAAAAACGGAAACCGCGGCTGTAAAATTTTCAAAATGATGATTTTTTATTAATCGATATTAAAAATTCATAAAAATTCTCCCACATAAAAACGCGCCGGACATAAAAAAACCAGCCTCACAAGCTGTAAGGCTGGTTGATCAATATCGGTTAAATTGTATTATTGAGCAGCGCTTCCACATCAATCTTATAGCGATTAATACGGTATTGTAGCTTCTGCCGATCCATTTTTAATAGGCGAGCCGCTTCCGAAATATTGCCCTTCGATTCGATGAGCGCGCGAGAGATCGCGTCCCTTTCCAGGCGTTTGAGCGTTTCATCCAGCGAGCTTTCCATCCTCCCGCTGTCCGGATCAAACAGGGGCGGCTGAAACTCCGGCTTCTCCAGCGTCTGCTTCTGGAAGCGTACATCCTCCCCCGCGTCGACACAACAATCCAGTATATGCTGCGGCAAATACTTGGGGGAAATCGTCGACTGCGTATCGGGCAGAACGTTCATCGCGTGCTCAATGGCATGCTCCAATTCACGCACATTGCCCGGCCAATCATATTTCTGAAACAGCCGAATGATTTTCTCATCGATTCCGTTGACCTTGCGCTCCAATTTCTTATTGCACGCGATCCGGAAATTGTTTGCCAGCAGCGGGATATCCTCCTTGCGAGCACGCAGCGGCGGGATCGTAATGCTGACGACACCCAGCCGATAAAACAGATCGCGGCGCAGCTTTCCGTCCTCAATCGCCTGATAAGGCGGCACATTGGTATTGGACAGCACGCGCACATCCACCTGGATCTCCTCCGCGCCGCCGACGCGGCGGATGCGCTTGTCCTGCAGCACGCGCAGCAGCTTTGCCTGCAAATTAATATTCATCGAATTGATCTCATCGAGCAGCAGCGAGCCGTGATTGGCCTGCTCAAACAGACCCGGCTTGCTCTCCGCGCCGGTATATGCGCCGCGTTCTGTGCCAAACAGCAGGCTTTCCAGCAGATTTTCCGGGATGGCAGCGCAATTGATCGCCAAAAACGGTCCATTCGCACGGCTGCTCGCATTGTGGATGCTCTGTGCGATCAGCTCCTTGCCGGTACCGGTTTCCCCATAGATCATGACAGAGGAATTGGAACGCGCCGCCTGCCGGCACTGTGCGATCAGTTCGTCCATGACCGTGCTGATATGGATGAAATCATCAAAGCGATAGTGCGCGGAAAGCGGCTTGGCCTTTTTCGGTTTGTTCTTCACGCTTTGGCTGACCAGCTGCTCCTGTAAATCAATGATCTGCTTGCGCAGGATATCCAGCGTCTGCCAGTCCTGCATAACGCTCGAGCCGCCGATCACCTGTCCGTTTTGCACAATGGGATACATATTGCAGACGATATCGACATCCTTGCCGAAGATGGTCGTATAGTACTGCCGCTTATTCAGAATGGACTGCTTGGTGCGAATGACCTGCGGCACGCCGCAGGCTTCCCCGTCGCGCATAAAATAGATCTCTGAGATAGGCCGTCCGCGCACATCCTGCGTCACGATCGAATCCATCTTTTCCGCCGCGTCGTTGAGCATATAGATGCGCGCCTCTTCGTCGCATAGGATCACCGCCTCCTCCAGCTGGTTGACGACGCTCACCAGCATATCATGACAGACGTCATTGACCGCATTGCGAAATACGATGAGGCGGCTCTCCTCGGGCAGGCCATCCACCTGCGGCGAGGGGCAGCGCGTCACGTAATGGTCGAATTTGACGCAGCTGTATACTCGCGTATTGCTTGTCTGTCCCAGCTCGCCGGCAATGTCAATGAGCAACTTGCCCTGCAAATCTCCATTCCCGCAAAGCAGGTGATCTCCCGCTTCATTGATGGATAAAATGATACCGTCCTTCGACAAAACCAGCGCTCCGATCCCGGACTGGGAAAACGTTCGCATGACTTCCTGATAGTTCATTTGTCACGTCTCCTTACTTTTCATTCTGGTTGAGCATACCTCTCCCCATACGCGTTTTCCTATTGCTCCACTATCATCTTACCCAATTTCACATGTGATGCCTTTGCAATTTCTTGCAATAAACTATGCCGATTCTCAGGTGTGTTGTTCTCAGTAACAACGTGCCTAGTAATCCGTTCTGTCACATCGTACTGTGCTATTGTATCATATTCACCGGGAGATGAAAACTCATTGCGCCATAAAAAGCGGGTAAAACGTATCGAAACGCCATAAACCCGCCGCAAATATACAAAATGGGAAGATTTCTCTGTTCAATACGTCTTATCCATTTTAATTATTATCCAGCGCCTTCCAGCCGTAACGCCAAATGGATATCAGCGTGGACACGATTCCAAACGTTTCGCTCAGCGCGCCGCCATACGAATGGACGATCAGGTTATAAGCGATCCACGGCGGTCCGACGATCGTCAGCTTTCCAAGGCGAATGACACGCCCGTTTCTTGTCCATGTCGTCAGCACGAACGAGACCTGCCCTACCAGCACAAGCAGATCATACGGCTTGCTCCATGTGGCAACACACGCCGCGACGGTCAGCGCCGCAAAGACCCACCGCCAGCCGCGCCACTGCGCCCATTTTTGCTCCTTCAGCCCGATAAACAGGCTACTTATCACACCGAAAATCAACGTCGCGCACGCAGGATACGCGCCCAAGCAGATAAACTGAATGACAAACAGCACATTTCCAAGCATCTGACACAAGATCATGCGACGACTGTCCTTGATTTGAAAGCTCCCTATGCAAAACGCCATACCGGCAAAGCCGATCAGCTGTACTAAAATATCATACAT
>CAZEMM010000001.1:55411-112605 GCA_964513445.1 uncultured Butyricicoccus sp.
CCTGCGGCACAGTCCGGTGACCAATGCTGTCGTAATGGCGCCTGTCCCGATAAAGCCGATCGTAGGAAGTGTTTGATTTTTTCTCATATATGCCACGCTCCTTTTGACTGTCAATCTACAAGCGTTTTCCGATGATAGCAAACGTTTTCATTTTGCAGTTAAGCAAATTGTACAATATTTTCTCACGGAAAAACATCCCCGCATTTTGCCTGTCCTTTGCTCTTTTGTGCCGTTTTTCATAAAAGCATGACCGCAAAAAAGGCTGCCGGAAATCCGACAGCCCTGCATGATTTGATCGTATAAAGTCGCTCAGTCCGTATCGACCGTATGGTCAGCTCCGTTGTTTTTTTGCCGCTGCTGATCCCAATCGATAATGGCCTCGCCAAACGGCGTCTCATCCGCTGACTCGTCTGATATCGACGGAACATCTGCCCGTTTCGCCCGTACAAACGCAACCGGCTTCCAATCCGCCGAATCGTCTACAGCCGCAGCATCAACCGTGATCTCCCCTGCCGTCAGCAGGCCGTCGCGCTTCCTGCGGCGGTATCGCCATGACACGCATTCCACCATGCCGAGCGCAAGATACATTGTCACAATGGACGAGCCGCCATAGCTGAAAAACGGCAGTGTCAGACCCATGACCGGTCCAATGCCCAAGCACATAAATACATTCTCAAGCGTCTGGAACATAAACATGCTGCCAACGCCGACACACAGCAGCATCAAAAATGTGCTGTCCGTACGGTAGGCAATGTAGAAAATGCGCACAATGAGTAAAACCAACGCCAACAAAATCACCGCGCAGCCAACCAGCCCCCATTCCTCTCCGGCAACGCCAAAAATGAAATCCGTCTGCTTTTCCGGCAGCATATTGTTCTGCGTCTGATTTCCCTTTAAAAAACCCGCGCCCATCACGCGCCCCGCGCCGATCGCAATGCGGCTCTGCTCCTGCTGCCAGTACGTATCCGGCGCAATTGTCGGGTCAAAGAGAACCAAAATGCGGTTGCGCTGCACATTGCTCAGCAGCTTCCATATCAGCGGCATGGCTGCGGCTGTGGCCGCAGCGCCGCCCACAAACCACCTGAGCTGCAGCCCGGCGACAAATAACATAACCAATGCGATAAACAGATACGACAGCGACATGCCCACATCCTTCGATGGCACGATGATCGCCGTCATTATCAGCGCGACATGCACGAGCAGCAGCAGCACATGCTTCGGCTTACTCAGCGTGTTGCGAAATGTCGTAATATGCTTGGCAAACGTAAAGATGAACAGCAGCTTTCCGATCTCCGCCGGCTGCACGCCGATGCCGCCGAAGCGCAACCAGCTCCTATTGCCGCCCTCCTCATAGCCAAACAGCGTCAGTGAAAGCTGAAAAATAAGATTCAGCACATATACGATACGCCAAAACGGTGCAAATCGCTCAATATCCACATAAGAGAGCACAGCGAAGCCGATCAATCCCAGACCAATCGCCACACACTGAATCAGCACATATCGCTCGCTTCCAGCCTCCAAGCTGTTCGTCGCCGAATAGATCAGCAGCAGGCCAAACAACGAACAGAACAACGCCAGCGCAAGCAGACAAAAATCCAGGCACAGAATATCCTCTCCCAAATGCTGAAACCGTTTTTTCCTTTGCATGAAATAATATTCCTTTCCGCATCGCAGTCCACATAAGAGCCGCCGCCCCAAACTAAAAAGCTATCATAATTTCTTATTCATCATACCACCTTTGCGGCACACGGTAAATACTTTTTTGCCGTAAAATATATCCCTTCGGTCGATGATTGTATAAAAACCTGCAAAACCGCCTTCGTTTTCTCTGCACTTTGTAATAAAATATGGCGACAACGCCCTTCACTTTGTGATATAATAAGAAAATAATCTCAGTATATAGAGCAAATAACGTTTATTTGCTAGGTAATGCTGCAAGGAGGTTTCGCCATGTTAAGTGATATTGAAATTGCGCAGAATTGTTCTATGCTTCCCATCCGTGAGGTGGCAGAAAAGGTCGGTCTGGCAGAAGATGAACTGGAGTATTATGGAAAATACAAAGCTAAAATCTCAGACAACGCCTGGACTCGCCTGAAGGATAAGCCGGACGGCAGGCTAATTCTCGTCACTGCGATCAACCCCACCCCCGCAGGTGAGGGAAAAACCACAACGACGGTCGGTCTCGGTCAGGCTCTTGACAAAATGGGAAAACGCTCTATTATCGCTCTACGCGAGCCATCCCTCGGTCCGGTATTCGGCATCAAGGGCGGCGCTGCCGGCGGCGGATATGCACAGGTCGTCCCGATGGAGGATATCAACCTGCACTTTACCGGCGACATGCACGCCATCGGTGCGGCAAACAATCTGTTGTGCGCGATGATCGACAACCATTTGCAGCAGGGCAACGAGCAAAATATCGACCCGCGCCGCATCGTCTTTACCCGCGTCGTTGATATGAATGACCGCGCGCTGCGCAACATTGTCATCGGTATGGGCGGCGCGATGAGCGGCGTGCCGCGTGAGGATCATTTTATGATTACGGTTGCAAGTGAGGTCATGGCCATCCTATGTCTGTCCACCAGCATTGCAGACCTGAAAAAGCGCTGCGGCGATATTCTTGTGGCATATCGCTATGACGGCACGCCAGTATTTGCCCGCGACCTGCGCGCGGAGGGCGCGATGACCGCGCTGCTCAAGGATGCGCTCAAGCCGAATCTGGTGCAGACGCTGACCGGCTCCCCCTGCCTGATGCATGGCGGCCCGTTCGCCAACATCGCGCATGGCTGCAACTCCATTGCTGCAACGCGCATGGCGCTCAAGCTGGCCGATTACACAGTAACAGAGGCAGGCTTCGGCGCGGATCTCGGCGCAGAGAAGTTCTTTGACATCAAATGCCGCAAGTCCGGCTTAAAGCCGGACTGTGTCGTGCTTGTTGCAACCATTCGCGCACTCAAGTATAACGGCGGCGTGGTCAAAGCGGATTTGAGCCAGGAAAACCTGCCTGCGCTGCAAGCGGGCGCGGTAAATCTGCAAAAGCACATCGAAAACATCGGCAAATATCATGTTCCGGTCGTTGTTGCCATCAACCGATTCGCGTCGGATACCGACGCGGAGATCGAATTCCTGCGCAGTCTGTGCGCACAGATGGGCGCGCGCTATGCGCTGTCCGAGGTATTTGCAAACGGCGCGGACGGCGGCATGGAGCTGGCACAGATGGTGCTGGAGGAATGCGACAGCGGCAAGGCGGCTTTTGCGCCGCTGTATCCGGACGACATGCCGCTCAAGCAGAAGCTGGAAACCGTCGCGACGGAAATTTACGGTGCGGGCGGCGTTACCTATACCCCCGCCGCAGAAAAATCCCTCGCGCAGATCAGCGCGCTGGGCTATGACAAGCTGCCGATCTGCGTCGCAAAAACGCAGTATTCGCTGTCGGATGACGCGTCTAAGCTGGGCCGCCCGACCGGCTTTAAGATTACGGTCAAAAACGTCCGCGTCAGCGCGGGTGCAGGCTTTGTCGTCTGTGAGACGGGCGCGATCATGACCATGCCGGGTCTGCCGCGCAATCCCGCCGCCTTTAACATCGACGTGGACGACACCGGCCGCATCTCTGGTCTGTTCTAAACGCCCTTCTATGACACAGTATTTCACACATACACCGGAGGAAACCGAGCACATCGGCACATTGCTCGCCGCTGAAGCGCGTCCCGGCGACGTAGTCGCGTTCACCGGCGATCTGGGCGCGGGAAAAACCGCCTTTTGCCGCGGTTATCTGCGCGCGCTCGGCTATCAGGGGCGCATCACCAGCCCGACCTTCGCCATCGTCAACGAATATGATACCGACGCGTTTCGTGTCTGCCATTTTGATATGTACCGCATTCTCGACGCGGACGCGCTGTATGACATTGGCTGGGACGATTATCTGGATGGCGAGGCCATTCTGCTCATTGAATGGAGCGAAAATATCGCGGACGCGCTCCCCGAAACGCATCTGTCGGTTGACATCCGGCACGGTGAAGCCGAAACCGACCGCATCATTACTATAAACGGAGGACATACGCAATGAGACTACTGACATTGGAATCCTCTTCCCTGTCCGCTTCCGTGTGCGTCACGCAGGACGGTGCGCTGCTGGCACAGTCGTTTCAAAACTGCGGGCTGACGCACAGCGCGACTCTGCTGCCCATGATCGAGCACATGCTGATGACCGCACAGCTGACGCTGGACGATATCGACGCGGTGGCGGTCACAACCGGCCCCGGCTCGTTTACCGGCATCCGCATTGGCATCGCGACCGCAAAGGGCATTGCGGACGGGCGCGGCCTGCCATGTATCGGCGTCTCCTCTCTGGCCGGTGCGGCCTGGAACGTCTCGCTGAGCGACCGGCTCATCTGTCCGGTTATGGACGCGCGGCGTCATCAGCTGTACAACGCGCTGTTTCAATTTAAAAACGGCGCGCTGGAGCGTTTGACCCCCGACCGTCTGATTCAAATGGAAGCCCTGCGAGCAGAAGCGATTTCGTATAAAAAATCCCTTCTTTTGGTTGGAGATGGCGCGCAAATGTGCTATAATACTTTTATCGAGACGGACGGTCTGGACGTCATTGCTGCACCGCCCGGTTTAATTTTTCCCTGTGCGCATGGCGCCGCCATGGAGGCACACCGTCTTGCACAGGCCGGGCATCTGGTTTCGGCATCGCAGCTGATGCCTGCTTACCTGCGCCAGCCGCAGGCTGTCCGCGAACGGCTCCAGAGAGAGCAAACCACCAATAAAGGAGATTGATATTATGGCTCAGGTTCATGTAATGGATCATCCGCTTATCGTACACAAGCTGTCCCTCATC
This sequence comes from uncultured Butyricicoccus sp., assembly GCA_964513445.1. GTDB lineage: Bacteria > Bacillota > Clostridia > Oscillospirales > Butyricicoccaceae > Butyricicoccus_A. Next base: position 60,252 of record CAZEMM010000001.1, read on the forward strand.
CGTGATAAGTTTACCGGTCCGAAGGAATTTCGCGAGGCTGTCAAGGAAATTTCCACCCTGCTGTGCTATGAGGCGACGCGCGATCTTCCGCTCAAGGAGGTAGAGGTCGAAACCCCGATCGCCCGCACAAAGGTGCGCTACATTTCTGGCAAAAAGCTGGCGGTTGTCGCCATCCTTCGCTCCGGTCTTGGCATGGTAGACGGCATTCTCGATCTGATCCCGAATGCAAAGATCGGTCATATCGGCCTGTACCGTGACCCCGATACCCTTCAGCCAGTCGAATACTACTGCAAGCTGCCGACCGACGTGGCAAGCCGCGATGTTCTGGTCGTCGACCCGATGCTGGCAACCGGCGGTTCTGCCAACGCCGCAATCCAGTTCCTCAAGAACTATGGTGTGCAGAACATCAAGCTGATCTGTTTGCTGGCAGTTCCGGAGTCCATCAAAGCAATTCAGGAAAACCACCCGGAGGTTGAAATCTTCTGCGCCGCAATCGACGAGAGGCTCAACGAAAAGGGCTATATCGTTCCGGGCGTCGGTGATGCCGGCGACCGCATGTTTGGCACAAAGTAACACAACGGCTGCCGACATCCGTGTGCAGCAAACACACAAACACATAACGAAGCACGCCGGAAGCGTTTGCCCTCCGACGTGTTTTTTTATCCCTGTAAGCCGCGATCCTGCCGATCCATCCATATCCTCGATGACAATATCAAATATCACGCCTGCGTGCCGCACGCCTCACCTGCCACATATTTCCGGCGCATCACGCACTGATCCGACAGATACAGCAGCCGTTCCAGCCGCTGCTCGGGGCGCAGCTCCAATGGGGTGTAAAGCGCGCTGTCATCCATCACCACGGCGTCAAGTTCATAGCCGTCCTCAAAGCTGCCGACCTTTCCGAAGAAGCTGCCGCCGCCCTTCGTGCCGAGATAAAACGCCTCGGCAGCCGTCAGCGGCTTTGCCTGGTCATCGACATATCTCCAATACAGCTTGGACATCTGTACGGCCTCCCCCATCGCACGGAAAATCGAAAGCGTGCTGCCGGCCGCCATATCAGTTCCCAGACCGATGCATATACCCTCCTCCAAATACCGCCGCACAGGTGCGATACCGGACGCCAGATTTTCATTCGACTGCGGACAATGTGCAACATACACACCGCGCGCACGCAGCAGCTCGATCTCCTGCGGCTCGCACGAAACACAGTGCGCCATGATGGTCGGCACGTCACCGCCAAACAAATCAAACATCCGATAGGCATCCGCATAGCTGGACGCCTTTGAGTTCAACTGCTTCACCCATTCGATTTCCGAACGGTTTTCCGACAGATGCGACTGCACGGGCAGCTGATAACGCTGCTGCAGGTCATGAAGCCGTTCCATCAGTGCGTCGCTGCACGACGGCACAAAGCGAGGCGTGAGTATCGGTCTGATACGGCTGTCGGTCGGACACGCGCGCAGCCACTGCTCCGTCGCGTCGCCCGATTGCTCTGCTGACACCTCGCACAAGCAATCGGGCGAATTGCGGTCCATGTTGACCTTACCGACATAGCAGATCAATCCAGTCGTCTCAAGCTGGCGCATCAGCTCCAGCGTTGCGGGCACATGCAGCGTGCCGAAGATGCAGGCACGCGTCGTCGCGCTGTCCGCCAAATCGCGCACAAATATCTCATATGCGCGCGCCGCATACGCCGGCTGCGCATATTTTGCCTCTTCCGGAAACGTATAGGTTTCCAGCCAGTCGAGCAGCTGCTTATCCATTCCCATGCCGCGAAATGCATACTGCGGCGCATGTGTGTGCAAATCGATCAGGCCGGGCAGAATAAGCGCATCATCCCAGTCCTCGAGCGGAAGATCGCGCCACTGTCCGGGAAGCTGCTCATAAACGCCGCGGCATATGCCGTCCTCGCACACCACATAGCCATCCGGCACCGTGCGCAGCGTCTGGGGCGTCTGGCTATAGCAGATGGTTCCATGCAAAACAAACGATCGTTTCATATGATACACCCCTCTCTGTTCCTTCTATTATACGGTGTTACGCGCAAAATTACAATGAAAAGCGGATGATCGCAAGGGACCATCCGCACATCCGGCAAAGAACAATATTCCGTATCAATCCGCATATTCCCGCACCATTTTAAACAGCTGCGTGCGGTTGCGGATATGCAGCTTTTTGTATAGATTCAATATGTGCTTTTTGAGCGTATTGTTGGTAATACAAAGCTGCGTGCAGATCTCATCATTCGGCAAGCCCTGCATCAGCATACCGAGTATCGTCGTCTCACGCGCCGTCAGCCGATACCGCTGTTCGCATTCCGGTATGCTGAGCTTTTCATGCTGCCGCGTGCGCTCCTCATAATAGCGGGCAATGCGCAACGAAAGGTGCTCCTTGAACATATCCAACAGAAACACATCGTCATACAGAAAATCCGACTCCCCCAGCTTGCGGTAGAAGGAGATTTTAGCCAGAACCTTTCCCTGAAACGCGGGCAGGATGTGGACGCTGTGGTGAAAGCCCTCCTCTCTGGAAAACCGCTGATAGCATGCGGTCTGCACGCGCTCCTCATCTGAAAATATGTCACTCTCACGATAGACCATGCTCTTGCCGCCCATGAGCATCCCGCGGCTGAAGTCCTCCTGCTGGTAGCTGTCGATATATTGTTTTGCAGTCGCATCCGGATAGCGGTAGCACACCGCGTTTTGCAGCAGCGGCAGCGCCTTTTCAGAGGAGTAATAAAAAACCGCCGCATCAAAATGCATCAGCAAATGCGCCTGCTCCAAAAAGTTGCGGCACATCGCGTCAAAATCGCTGATCTGATGAATCTGATATGTAATATTATTAAAAATGACCCAGTCGTTGGCCTGCTGAATATGCAAATTTTGTCTCCTCCATGAAATGCACGAAAAATGAAAAAGGCGCCTTACGACTCTCTCGTAAAACGCCTTTGTTTACGCTATCATCATACCACCGCGTCTCAACGCTGTCAAGCATCCATAAAAAAATAATTCAAAATGTGTATGCTTCGGGTAAAAAGAAGCGGTTATGTCGGATTTTGCGCCGTTGCCTGCTCCAGCCACTGCATGCCGTCCGCGCTGGTCAGCCAGCGATAGACCAGCATCGCCGGATCATTGTCAGCCAATCCCTTGCGGCAGCCGATGACATATGGCACGCGCAGCGGGTACTGCATCGCGCTCTCGCCCGTGATGACGGTCTGTGCATCCGGCAAAATGCCGTCAACCGCAACCATCGTCGTGTTCTCCGGCAACGCCGTCTCCTGTACATGCAGGAACGTCGTATAGCACAGCGTCCCCTCCGTATGCGGGCAGGCCGCGGTCAGTGTATCGTCCCCCTCGATGACAGATACGCCGCCAAAGCCCTCGCCAAACAGGCGTGTCGCCAGCATGCGGCTGGTCGTGCCCAGCTTTGCCGTGTAGCAGGTCCACTCCTCCGTCTGCGTCGTCTCAAATGCGGTGCGAATCTGCTCGCAGGTCAGCGAACGCGTTTCCTGCGCCCCGCCTGCAAGCAGCACCAGCGCATCATAGCCAACCTCCTGCGTACGCACGCCTGCCTCTTCCAGCTGCTGCGCGGCCGTGTCACCCGGTGCATACGCCAGCACCAAATCCAGCTCACCATTCAGCAGCCGCTGCCATGCATCGTCGCTGCTGCCATAAAATTCCGTCTGCTCCGCCGCGCTCTCGTAGCGAACGCCTGTCGCTGCCGCTGCGATCAGATTGCCCGGCAGCCGAAGCGAGGAACAGCCGCCAAAGGTCTCCATCGTCTCACGCGGCACGCTCGTCACAATAATATTCTGTTCTGCCGCCGTGCCGGAGCCGCTGCCTGCCTCCTGTGCAGGCTGCGCGGCACAGCCTGTCAGCAGCAGCGCGCTGAGGGCTGCCGCATATATCCATTTCAACGTCTGTCCTCCTTATTCCGCATTCAGCATCGTGCGGACGATCCAATCGCCATGCGAGTCAACAATGCCTGACCAACAGTCCTGAATGGCCGCAAAATACGAGCCATCCACGCTGTAAATCCTGTCATATTCCGCCGGAAGCACCGTGCGCCCGCGCACATTGCCAATGCCTTGCCTGCCGGTTTCCGGGTTTTCTACCGTAAACACAGAATCCTGCGCCGCTGCAGGCTCGGGCGGGGCAACATAATGGAAGCTGTGCAGCTTACCGCAATCACCCTCCGACATGTCAATAATCTGGTAGCCCGTTTCCGAGACGGAGAGCAGCGTGTCGTCTCCTTGCTCATAGAACCAAGCGTACTCTTCCAGCTCCAGCGAAACCAGATCATCAAACACGACCGTGTTTCCCTGCGCATTGGTATAGGCAAAATATGTCTTGGGCAGCGCAACCAGCTGCTGTCCGTTCAAATCCTCCGGCAGTGCCAGCTTTTGGCCGGTCGCCGCATTGAGCACCTCGCAGGTGTCATCCTGCATCCACAGCTGATAGACGGGCTGCGTCGTACTGCAATGCGCGCCGTTTTCATATGTAAGCGAAATCGCCGTCTCACCGGTGACCGCAAGCACACCATATTCGCCCGCAGCGTTCTGCGCCAGTGCATATCCGCCGCAGGTGTCGCCTAACCATGCAGCCTGTGTCGGCGTTACCTCCGCAGAGGTATCCACAAAGCCCCACTCAGCATCCGAAAGCCGCACAGTCGCCGCGCCCTCAGAAAAAGCGCCGACATGCTCCGCCGTAAGAAAGCCGGTCTGCACGATCTTTTCCGCATCGTTAAAAAACCACACGGTTCCAGTTTCGCGCGTCTCGCTGCTGACAATCACACCGTCAGAATACGACGAGAATTCCCCCATGATCTGTCCCATGATCTTGCCGTCGCCGTTGTATACCGTCGAAACCGTGCTGTTTTCCGTGCGCTGTACAAAAATACGGTTGTCCTCCACGGTGATTGTGCCATCAAAGGGGCCGAGCACCCAGCTGCCGTCCTTTGCCGCACAGGAGACGCGCGTCGAGCCATCCTCCGCCTGCGCGGTCAGCAGCCACACAAAGCTGCCGTCACAGCTCTGCCGTGTCACTGCGGTATATACCGCGTTGGTTATCAGCTCGCCGCCGGAATCTGCCATCGCATAGCGATAGACCGGCGTACCGTCCGCCTTCCAGCCGACAATGCGCGCGGCATACGGAAAGATCGTGCCGTAATCCGCAGCTGCAACAAAGGTATCCTGTAAGCCGCCCGAGCGAACAAGGCCAATCGGCTGCTCCGACGAAAAGGTAACGGACTGCGTCTCCGGCTTCAGCTCGACCGGCTGCTCTGGGCGTGCACTGTCTGCCTCCGCCTTCTGCGGCGCTGTATCCGGCGCGCACAGCGCGACCAATATGCAAAGAAGAACGGAGATCACAGCCATAACCGCTGCTCGTTTCTTCATATCATCACTCCATATTTTAGATAAAATACCAGTTTTATTGTATCAGGTCTAGCGAGGCTGTCAAGTCTCCGGCCAGCAAACATTTTGTAAATATGCGCTTGCAAGGCAAACGCCGCGAAGAACAAATGCTCTCCGCGGCGCAAATATTGTGTCTGTTATCCCTTTGTAAAGAACGAAAGCAGTCTTTGCAGGAGGCTCTGCTTTTTCTGCGGCTCCTCCGACAGCTTGTTCTGCTCGTTCTGACGCAGCTTCTCCATCTCCGGCGGAACAGTCGTCTGCATGGCGGGCGAGGATTCGCGGTTAAAATAGTCATACAGCTCCATCTGGCTGTTCATCGGCCGCTCCCCCTCCTGACGGACCACACGCTCATACGTGCCGTCCGGCAGCATCTGCCACGACTGGCAGTTGTCCTTTTCCATGGTCTCCATGATGTAAAGCAACTGTTCGCGGATTTTCTCCGATTTCGGTTCGGCAAAAATCTCAACGCGGCGCTGCGTGTTGCGGTTGAGCAGGTCGCCCGAGCCGACATAAATGCGCTGACGTTCGCCCTCGCCAAAGACAAAGATGCGAGAATGCTCCAAATACCGTCCGAGAAACGCTCGAATGGTAATATTGTCAGTGCTGCCCTCCACACCCGGGCGCAGGCAGCAAATGCCACGGATGTACAGATGGATCTCAACGCCGGCCTGCGATGCCTCCACCATCTTCTCCATGATGCCGACATCGTTAAAGGAGTTGATCTTAATGGCAACATAGCCATGGCCGCCTTCCTTCTGTACGGCGATCTCCTGATCAAGCAACTCAAGCACACGCGTGCGATAGCAGTGCGGCGCAACCCACAGCGATTCGGACTTTTCCGTCGTCTCACCGATCGCCAGATTGTTGAACACCTCGGTCGCGTCACGCCCAACCGCGTCCTCATTCGTGATGAAGCACAGGTCGGTGTACTGCTCCGATGTCTTTTCATTGTAGTTGCCCGTGCCGACCTGCGTGGTATAGCTGACGTTCCCGGCGGCGTCCTTGCGCGTAATCAGGCACAGCTTGGCGTGTACCTTGTAATCGCTCAGGCCATAGATCACGCGGCAGCCGGCCTCCTCCAGCACAGCGGAATAATCGATGTTGCTCTGCTCGTCAAAACGGGCGCGAAGCTCCAGCACACACAGCACATCCTTGCCGTGGTCCGCCGCATAGCACAGCGCAGAGACAACCTTGCTATGTCCGGCAAGGCGATAGAGCGAAATCTTAATGGATACAACCTCCGGGTCATCCGCCGCCTCGTACAGCATATTCAAAAACGGATTGTAGCTGTGGAACGGATAGGCCAGCAGCACCTCATGCTCCGCCAGCTCGCGCATGGGAATCTTATGCTGACAGACCGCCGGAACCTGCGGCTTGCGCTCCGGATAAATCAGTGAAATATCGGTATTCTTTGTCTTGGACGCGAGCGAAAAGCCGAAGCCAAAATCCAGCGGAATCTTTTGGACAAACACTCCATGCTGCGACACTTCCAGATGGCTGCGCAGATATTTGATAATTTTTTCTGTTTTGCGTGACATTTGCAGCCGAACCGCGAACAATCTGCGCCGCTTTTTGAGCAGCTCCTGCATGACGCCGCGGAAATCCATATCATAATCCAGCAGCGCCTCATCTACCGCAATATCCGCATTGCGTGTCACGCGGATGGTCGCCTTTTCGACGATCTTCTGCTTGGTAAACAGCTGCTCAACATAGTGCTCGACAATATCGCAGGTGAACATGACCTTGCTCCTGCCGTCAAAGCTGACAACAAAATAATCCGGCAGATGGCCGATCGGGATGACGCCAAAGCGCTCGCCGCCGTTTTTGGTCGTATGGCAGGTGACGACATACTTCTCCTTGTTTCGCAGGAATGGGAACGGGTGATGCCGGTCCACAATCTGCGGGGAAAGCAGCGGCTTGATCTCCTCCGCGAAATATTTCTGTGCAATCATTTCATCCATCTTATTGATTTTTGAAAAATCCACAAAATCGATGCCGTGCTGTTTCAGCTCGACGAGCAGCGAGCGGTACATGTCAACCGTCAGCGGTTCAAACGAATGCACCATTTTGAGCATATGCTCCACCTGCCCTGCGGCATTCCAGCCGGTCTTGTCGTCCAGCTTGTCCGGATCCATAATGCTTTGATCCGTCAGCGAACCGACGCGCACCATAAAAAATTCATCCAAATTGGAGAAATAAATCGCCGCAAACTTCAGCCGTTCAAACAGTGGGACATCCTCGCGCAGCGCCTCTGCCAGCACGCGCTTGTTAAATTCCAGCCAACTCAATTCACGATTGACCAGCAATTCCATGGGAAGCATAGCTGCCACCCTCCTTTTTCATCTGTTTGTTATAGATTGCAATAACTCTTTTTATTATAGCGCACTTTCACAAAAAAAACGAGGGGTATCAGGCAAAAATTTGGCAAATTTTATCCACTGCACGAAAAAACGGCACCGCCGCAGTGGCGATGCCGTTTCGGTTAGGCACTATACGTCAAACTCAGTCAAACTCGATCGGGTCAATATGCCAGATATTGGCCGCGTAGTCCTTGATGGTACGGTCAGAGCTGAACTTGCCGGCGTTGCAGATGTTTCTCCAGCACTTTTCAGCAAACGCGTACTTATCCTTATAATCGTGGTTGAGACGCAGCTTGGTATCCACGTAGCTCTGGAAGTCATACATCAGGAAATACTTGTCCGGATGACTCTGGCCCCAATCTACCTTGTGGATGATGGAATCATACAGCTCGCGGAAGATACCCGTGCCGCCATCGTCCAGCGTGCCGTTGACCAGCGCTTCCATAACGCGCTTGATCTTCGGATCATTGTTGTAGATATGATAGGGAATATAGTTGTTGTTCTCCTCGCGCTCGATCTCCTCAACCGTGGCGCCGAAGATATACTCGTTTTCGATACCCGCTTCCTCTGCAATCTCGACGTTTGCGCCATCCAGCGTGCCAAGCGTAACCGCGCCATTGAGCATCAGCTTCATGTTGCCGGTGCCGGATGCCTCTGTGCCCGCAGTGGAAATCTGCTCGGAAACATTTGCCGCCGCAACCAGCTTTTCCGCGTACGATACGTTGTAGTTGGAGACAAAGATAACGCGGATCTTATCGCGCACATGACCGTCCGCCTCGACCAGACGGGCGATCTCATTAATCAGCTTGATGATGCCCTTTGCACGTTCATAGCCCGGCGCGGCCTTTGCGCCGAAGATGAACGTCGTCGGATGGAAATCGGTAATCGAGCCATCCTTGATGCCGTAGTAAATATACAGGATGGACAGCGCATTGAGGAACTGGCGCTTGTACTCATGCAGACGCTTAATCTGGATGTCGTAGATGGAGCCCTTGATCGGCGCCGTGCCGTCATGCTTGAGCATAAACATGCCGAGCTGACGCTTCTTCTGGTGCTTGATCTGCATGAACTCGTCGAGAACATCCTTGTCCGTCGCATACTTCTCCAGCTTCTTCAACTCGGACAGATCGGTGACCCACTTGTCGGAGCCGAGCAGACGGGTAATCAGCGCAGACAACTCGCGGTTGTTCATTGCCAGCCAGCGGCGCTGCGTGATGCCGTTGGTCTTGTTCTGGAATCGCTCCGGCCACAGCTCATAGAACGAATGCAGCGTGTTCTTTTTCAGAATCTCGGTATGGATCGCCGCAACGCCGTTTACATAGCTCGAGCAGTACATCGCCAGGTTTGCCATGTGCACCATGTCGTGCTTGATAATCTGCACACTCTGGATGAAGTCCGGATAGCGCTGCTGCTGATACAGCTCGTCAATGAACATGTTGTTGATACGCTCGATAATCTCATAAATCTCCGGTACGACTGCGACCAGCAGATGCTTGTTCCACTTCTCCAGTGCCTCCGGCAGGATGGTGTGGTTGGTGTAGGCAAACGTTTTCTGCGCGATGGAAACCGCCTGACGGAACTCGATGCCCTCATAGGTCGTCAGCAGGCGGACCAGCTCCGGAATTGCGATAACCGGATGGGTATCGTTGAGCTGGATACAATTGAAATCAGCAAAGTGTGCGAAATCATTGCCATGGTTCAGCTTGTACTTTTTAATCATATCCTGCAGCGAAGCGGAACAGAAGAAGTACTGCTGCTTCAGGCGCAGCTTCTTGCCCTCATCGGTGGAATCGTTCGGATAGAGCACGCGGGAAATATCCTCGGCGCGGTTCTTTTCTCGAACGGAGGCATCATAATGCTGGTCATTAAACTCGTTAAAGTCAAAGGACGAGAGCGACTCCGATTGCCACAGGCGCAGGTTGCCGATGTTGTTCGTGCCATAGCCGATGATCGGGATATCATACGGTACGGCGCGCACGGTCTGATCCGCGAACTTGACCAGAACAGCCTCGGAATCCGAGCGGATGCTCCACGGGTCGCCATAGCGCGTCCAGTCGTCCGCCGTCTCCTTCTGGAAGCCGTCCTGAATATATTGCTTAAACAGGCCGTAGCGATAGCGGATGCCATAGCCGTCAAGCGGCAGATCCAGCGTAGCCGCAGAATCCAGGAAACAGGCCGCCAGGCGGCCCAGACCGCCATTGCCGAGCGAGGCATCCTCGACCTCCTCAAGCATGTTCAAATCCAGACCGTTCTCCTTAAAGATTGCATCGACTTCATCATAAATGCCGAGACATAGCAGATTATTATAAATTGCGCGGCCGATGAGAAACTCGGCGGACATATAGTATGCGTGACGAACCGCGCGGTGCATATTCAAGCTTTCCTTCCACGGGTCGGCGATCTGCGCCATGATCGTTTTAGACAGCGCATAATGCAGGTCCTGCGCATTCGCCTCGGAAAGATCTTTGCGACGTTCGCTCTTCAGGAACTCAATCATATTATCCATTAAATTCGAGCAATTCATCTTATGAGTAAACCACCTTTCTAGTTTAGGGCACAAAAGCAGGACGAGACACGCGCGTGTCTCCATAGCAAAAAACTATTTTTCAAGAAACAAAACTGTCCCGGCTCTTATCCTTTAGTATGTATATTATATCATGACTTTTCACATTTTCAACCAAAACCTGTTTAGAGAACAGTATTTTATGACGCATTGATAAATTTTGTAACAAAATCCAACGATTTTCTGTCATTATGCATGTGGACGGGCGCTTTTCTGCGCTGGTTGTCCCGTTTTATTTTTTTTGACTCGTCCGCTTGACAGAAGGCACGTCGTGTGCTATGGTAAATACAATATATGAAAACCGTTGAACGAGAGTAGTACATGCGGACAACGTGTTTACAGAGAGCCGCAGGCGGTGTGATTGCGGCAGCACGGTCGGTATGGAATGGACTTGCGAGGGCAGCCTGAACGCTTCGGTCAGTAGGCGCTGACGGACTCCGACCGTTATATCGGAACGCACATGTTTGTGTGCGGCGAGCGGCTGATTTCTTTTTGAATCGGCAATATGGGTGGCACCGCAGAAGCACTGGCTTTTGTCCCTGGAGTTGAAAGAATAACTCGGGACAGGAGCCATTTTTGTTCCCATTTCCCCGCCGCAGATGACAGAAAGGAAGAATGTCATGTTAAAACCAACCGCTTCACAAATCGAAACATACGCCAGGGACTATTCCGTCGTGCCGCTGTGCCGCGAAATTTATGCTGACGTCACAACGCCCATCACGCTGCTGCGCCGCATCGCGCAGGTTTCCGACCGCTATTTCCTGCTGGAGAGCGTTGAAAGCGGCGAACGCTGGGGACGTTATTCCTTCCTCGGCTTTGATCCCGTCGTGCATATCTGCTGCCGGGATCAGGTCGTCACGACGGAATATACCGACGGCAGACCGAATGAAACCGTCACGACGGATACGCCAAACGATGTACTGCGCGCGCTCATGCGACAATATCAGGCGCCGCGCATCGAGGGGCTGCCGCCATTTACCGGCGGTCTGGTCGGCTATTATGCCTACCGCATGATCGGCTACGCCGAGCCGACGCTCCAGCTGCGCGCGAGCGATACCGATGATTTCGATCTCATGCTGTTTGATAAGGTTATCGCCTACGACCACCTGTCGCAAAAAATCAACGTGATCGTCAATATGAAAACCGATGAAATTTTGGAGAACTACGGCGCGGCGCGCGCGGAAATCGAAAAAATCATCCGCCTGATCCGCGAGCCGATGCAGCTTCCTGCCACCAAGCGTCACTGCACGCCGCATTTTACGTGCAATGTGACAAAGGAGGAATACTGCGACATCGTCAACAAAACCAAACAATATATTGTAGACGGCGATATTTTCCAAGCCGTGCTGTCCCGCCGGTTTGAAACGCCGTACACAGACAGCCTGCTGGACGCGTACCGCGTGCTGCGCACGACAAACCCGTCGCCGTACATGGTCTATCTGCACCGCGACGACATTGAGCTGATAAGCACGTCGCCGGAAACGCTCGTCCGCCTGCAAAACGGACGTCTGGCGACCTTCCCGGTTGCCGGTTCCCGCCCGCGCGGCGCGACGCCTGCGGAGGATGCGGCGCTGGAGGCCGACCTGCTGGCGGATGAAAAGGAGCTGTCGGAGCACAACATGCTGGTTGACCTCGGCCGGAACGACATCGGCCGTCTGTCGGAGTTTGGCTCCGTCGAGGTGACGGATTACCAGATGATTCACCGCTATTCGCGCATCATGCACATTACCTCAGTCGTGGAAGGCGATATCCGGCCGGAATTTGACGCGTTTGACGCCATCTCCACGCTTCTTCCGGCGGGCACACTGTCCGGCGCGCCGAAAATCCGCGCCTGCGAGATTATTGAAGAACTCGAGCCGTGCGCGCGCGGCGTTTACGGCGGCGCACTCGGCTATGTCGATTTTACCGGCAATATGGACACCTGCATCGCCATCCGCATGGCGGTCAAGCAGAACGGACGCGTCACCGTTCAGGCGGGCGGCGGCATCGTCGCAGACTCCGTACCGGAAAATGAATACATGGAATCCCAGAACAAGGCGGGCGCCGTGATTGCAGCCATCGAACGCGCCGCCGAAGTCGATGCAGATTGAGAGGCTCACATGCTTGTATTGATTGATAATTACGACAGCTTTTCCTACAACCTCTATCAGATGTGCGGCGCAATTGAGCGCGACATCCGCGTGGTACGCAACAACGCGGTCACGCTGGACGACATCCGCGCGCTCGCGCCCGATCATATTATCCTTTCTCCCGGACCCGGCCGTCCGTGCGACGCGGGCATCTGCGAGGACGCCGTCCGCACCTTTGCCGGAAGTATCCCCATTTTGGGCGTCTGCCTCGGCCATCAGGCCATCTGCGAGACATACGGCGGTAAAATCACCCACGCACGCCGCCTGATGCACGGCAAGCAGAGCGTGGTGTCGCTAGACCACCGCTGCCCCCTCTTTGACGGGCTGGGCGACCGCGTTCCGGTCGCGCGCTATCACTCGCTCATCGGTACCGACCTGCCCCAGTCGCTGACCGTCGTTTCCACTGACGACATAGGCGAGGTCATGGCGGTCATGGACCGCAAGCGCAATGTATACGGCCTGCAATTCCATCCGGAGTCCATTTTGACGCCGGACGGCGCGCAAATACTCGCTAACTTTTTACGCATATAATTTATATCAACCATATTATATCAACCATATAGACAGGAGTGTAGACCTATGATTAAGGAAGCCATTGCCAAAATTGTTACCAAGCAGGATCTAACCTATGACGAAGCATATACCGTCATGAACGAGATCATGAGCGGCGAAACCACCCCGACACAGAACGCGGCCTTTCTTGCGGCGCTGTCCACCAAGAGCACGCGTGCGGAAACCATTGATGAGATTTCCGGCTGTGCAACCGCAATGCGCGAGCATGCAACGGACATCGACACCGGCATGGACACGCTGGAAATCGTCGGCACGGGCGGCGACGGCGCACATTCGTTCAACATCTCTACCACCTCTATGTTCGTCATCGCAGCGGGCGGCGTAAAGGTCGCCAAGCATGGCAACCGTGCGGCCTCCTCTGCGAGCGGCACAGCAGATTGCCTGGAGGCGCTGGGCGCAAACATCCGGCAGGATCCGGAAACCTGCGTGCGTATGCTGCGCGATGTCGGCGCATGCTTTATGTTCGCACAGCTGTATCACACCTCGATGAAATATGTCGGCGCGATTCGCAAGGAGCTGGGCTTCCGCACGGTGTTCAACATTCTCGGGCCGATCACCAATCCGGCAAAACCGTCTATGCAGCTGCTGGGCGTCTATGACGAATATCTGGTCGAGCCGATGGCGCGCGTGCTGCACAGTCTGGGTGTCAAGCGTGCGCTGGTCGTTTACGGTCAGGATACACTGGATGAGATCTCCATCTCCGCGCCGACCACCGTCTGCGAGCTGAAGGACGGCGACTATCAGACCTACACCATCGCACCGGAGGACTTTGGCTTGGTGCGCGGTCAGAAATCCGACATTGTCGGCGGCACGCCGGAGGAAAACGCACAGATCACGCGGGATATTCTGTCGGGCAAGGAGCGCGGCGTCCGCCGCAATATCGTGCTGATGAATTCGGGCGCGGGACTTTACATCGGTGGCAAGGCAGACACGCTGGCAGACGGCGTCAAGCTGGCGGCACAGCTGATCGATTCGGGCAAGGCGACGGAAACCTTGAATGCGTTTATCGCCGCGTCCAACGCATAAGGAGCCGCACATGATATTAGACCAGCTGGCGGATTACGCACGCGTGCGCGTCGCCAAGGATAAGGAAACGCTGCCGCTGGATGCGCTCAAGCAATTGTGTGCCGACAGCAGCGCAAACCGCCCGCCCTTCGCTTTTGAGCACGCGCTGCGCCGCGACGGGCTGTCGTTCATCTGCGAGGTCAAAAAGGCGTCTCCCTCCAAGGGTATCATCGCGGAGCAGTTTCCCTATCTGGACATTGCCGCGCAATACGAGCAGGCCGGTGCGGACTGCATCTCCTGCCTGACTGAGCCGAAATGGTTCCTCGGCAGCGACCGTATTTTTACGGATATCCGGGATACTGTTTCCGTGCCGATGATCCGCAAGGATTTCACAGTAGACGAATATCAAATCTATCAGGCAAAGCGGATGGGCGCGGACGCCGTCCTGCTCATCTGCGCCCTTCTGGACACGCGAACCATCGCGCGCTATCTGGATATCTGCCGGACGCTGGGGCTTTCCGCCCTCGTGGAGACGCACGATGAGGCGGAAATCCAATCTGCTGTCGAGGCGGGTGCGGCGCTCATCGGCGTCAACAACCGCAATTTGAAGGATTTTTCCGTCGATTTTTCCAACGCGGCCCGTCTGCGCGACCGCATCCCCTCTGGCTGCATCTATGTCGCGGAATCCGGTGTGAAAAATGCGGCAGATATCGCCGCCCTGCGTCAGATCGGCGCGGACGCCGTGCTCATCGGAGAAACGCTCATGCGTGCGCCTGACAAGCGCGCGATGCTCGCGCGTATGCGGGAGGCGGGCCGATGAAGGTTAAAATCTGCGGCCTAAGCCGTCCGGCGGACATCGACGCGGTCAACCGTTATCAGCCGGATTACATCGGGTTTATCATCAACTTTCCCAAAAGCCACCGCAGCATCACGCCGGAGCAGGCCAACGCGCTCAAAGCCCGCCTGTCCCCCTCTATTCCGGCGGTCGGCGTGACGGTGAACCGTCCGCTGGAGGAGGTCGCGCAGCTGCTGCAAGCAGGCACGATGGATATCGCACAGCTGCACGGGCAGGAGGACGACGCGTATATCCGTTCGCTGCGGCAGCGCACCGGAAAGCCGGTGTGGAAGGCATTTCGCATCCGCGCGGCAGCAGACCTGCAGGCGGCACGGGAAAGTGCGGCCGACCTCATCCTGCTGGATAACGGCTACGGCACTGGCGAGGCCTTTGACTGGACGCTGATACGGGATATCGGACGTCCGTTCGCATTGGCGGGCGGGCTGCGGCTGGAGACGCTGGAGCAGGCAAGCCGCATGCAGCCCGTTTTGATGGATATTTCCAGCGGCGCAGAGACAGACAACGTAAAGGATCCCGTGAAAATACGTGCGCTGATTGAAAAAATAAGGAGCTTATAACCATGTCAAAAGGAAGATTTGGCATTCACGGCGGGCAATACATCCCTGAAACGCTGATGAATGCAATCAACGAATTAGAAGAGGCGTACAACCGCTTCAAGGACGACCCGACGTTTCAGGCAGAGCTTGACGAGCTGCTGAAAAACTACGTCGGACGGCCGTCTATTTTGTATTACGCGAAAAAAATGACCGAGGATCTGGGCGGCGCGAAGATCTACCTCAAGCGCGAGGATCTCAACCACACCGGCTCACACAAGATCAACAATGCCCTCGCACAGTGTCTGCTCGCGAAAAAGATGGGCAAGACGCGCGTCATTGCAGAGACCGGCGCAGGTCAGCACGGCGTCGCCACAGCCACCGCCGCTGCGCTGCTCGGCCTGGAATGCGAGGTCTATATGGGACGGCTGGACACCGAGCGCCAAGCGCTCAACGTCTACCGCATGAAGCTGCTGGGCACGACCGTACACCCGGTCGACAGCGGCACCGCAACGCTCAAGGACGCGGTATCGGAGACGTTCCGCGAATGGGTCAGCCGTATTGATGACACGCATTATGTGCTCGGCTCCGTCATGGGGCCGCACCCGTTCCCGACCATCGTCCGCGACTTTCAGTCGGTGATCTCCAAAGAAATCCGCGCGGAGATACTGGAGCGCGAGGGACGCCTGCCGGACGCGGTCATCGCCTGTGTCGGCGGCGGCTCCAACGCCATGGGCGCGTTTTATCATTTCATCGACGACAAGGATGTCCAGCTGATCGGCTGCGAGGCTGCCGGACGCGGCGTCGATACGTTTGAAACAGCCGCAACGCTGTCTACCGGACGCCTTGGCATTTTCCACGGCATGAAATCCTATTTCTGCCAGGACGAATATGGCCAGATTGCGCCGGTCTATTCCATTTCCGCTGGTTTGGATTATCCCGGCATCGGTCCGGAACACGCGATGCTGCATGATTCCGGTCGCGCGACGTATGTGCCGGTCACGGATGAAGAGGCCGTCGAGGCATTCGAATATCTCTCGCGCACGGAGGGTATTATCCCTGCCATTGAATCGGCGCATGCCATTTCGTATGCATGCAAGCTCGCGCCGACCATGTCCGGCGATCAGATCATCGTCGTCAACGTCTCCGGGCGCGGCGACAAGGACGTCGCTGCCATCGCGCGTTACAGAGGGGAGGATATTCATGATTAACATTGCAGACGCATTTCAGCATGGAAAGGCATTTATTCCATTCCTCACCTGCGGCGATCCCGATCTGGAGACGACGGAAAAGCTGATCGTCGCCATGACGGAGGCGGGTGCCGACCTCATTGAACTGGGTATCCCGTTCTCCGACCCGACCGCTGAGGGGCCAGTCATTCAGGAGGCCAGCCTGCGCGCACTGCGCGGCGGCACAACCACAGATAAAATCTTTGACATGGTGCGCCGCGTACGCCCGCGCGTTTCTATTCCGATGGTGTTTATGACCTATGCCAACTGCATTTATTCCTATGGCGCGGAACGTTTCCTCTGCACGACGGCGGAGCTTGGCGTCAGCGGCATCATCGTACCGGATGTGCCGTTCGAGGAAAAGCAGGAATTCGATCCCCTGTGCAAGCAATACGGTCTTGCGCAGATCTCCATGATCGCGCCAACCTCACACGCGCGCATCCGGGCAATCGCGCAGCAGGCAGAGGGCTTCCTCTATTGCGTGTCCTCTCTCGGTGTCACCGGCACACGCGACAGCATCACCACGGACATCGCGTCGATGGTCAAGCAGGTCAAGCAGGTCAACGATATCCCCTGCGCCGTCGGCTTCGGAATCGCAACGCCGGAACAGGCAGAGGCCATGTCGCGCCAGTCGGACGGCGCGATTGTCGGCTCGGCCATCGTCAAGCTGATCGCCAAATATGGTCGCGACAGCATCAGTCCTGTCGCTGATTACGTCAGAACAATGAAGGAAGGCTGCCGCCGCGCGGGATGAGCCTTCCGCAAACGAACGGATAAAATGCAGCACGGAGATCCTTTCTTCGGTGCTGCATTTTTCTTCGCCTTATTCGGCATGCCACGGCATCGATGGAATCATTTTCTAAGGCTCAGTTCACGATGCATAAAAAACATCGATTGTTCAATCTGATTTTTTGTACATTTTCCCTATTTTGTTGCCTATACGGTTGACGCCATATCTTCGTTCGCAAATTCTTTGCATTTTCTCATTTTTACATTGCAAAATAGATCGAAATTGTTGTATAATAGGAGTGTTTGAGAATAGCTATGTCTCGGAAAGAACGCGTTTTTTTTGCACAATCTCGTCTTTCTGTTGGATTGATTCTCAAGTTCCACTTTTTTGTCATCTTTATAACACTATAAGGGAGTTGATACACTGTGCCAAAAAAAATCAACATTACAGAGACCGTCCTTCGTGATGCAAACCAGTCTCTATGCGCAACACGTATCCCGATTGAAGACTTCGTTGACATATTGGAGACGATGGATCAGGCGGGTTACTACTCTGTAGAGTGCTGGGGCGGTGCGACATTTGATTCCTGCCTTCGTTATCTGAACGAGGATCCGTGGGAGCGTTTGCGCACCATTCGCAAGCATATGCCGAACACAAAGCTGCAAATGCTGCTGCGCGGCCAGAATATCCTTGGCTATCGCCACTATTCTGACGAAGCGGTACGCGCATTCGTGCGCAAGAGCGTGGAAAACGGCATTGATATCATCCGTATTTTCGACGCGCTCAACGATCTGCGCAACATAGAGGTCGCCGTTGATGAGTGTCTCAAGGCCGGCGCGGAAGCGCAGGGCGTTATGTGCTACACCAAGAGCCCTGTTCACACGCTGGAGAAGTATGTGGAGCAGGCAAAGGAACTGGAGCGCATGGGCTGCCAATCGCTGTGCATCAAGGACATGGCTGCGCTGTTGTCCCCGAAGGAAGCATACGATCTGGTCAAGGCGCTCAAGGAAAATTGCAGCCTGAAGGTTGTCGTCCATACGCATGACACCACCGGTCTCGGCTCGATGACGCTGCTCAAGGCGGTCGAAGCGGGTGCGGATGTCATCGACTGCGCGATTTCTCCGTTTGCAAGCGGTACCTCGCAGCCGTGTACGGAATCCATGAGCTATGCGCTCAAGCAGTTCGGCTATGATACCGGCCTGAAGGAGGACAAGCTGACCGCGATTAAAACGCATTTTGCACCGGTCAAGCAGAAGTTCCTGGACAACGGTCAGATTAACCCATACGTTATGGCGACAAATGCGGACGGTCTGGTCTATCAGGTACCGGGCGGCATGCTGTCTAACCTGATCGCAAACCTGACCGATATGAAATCCATGGATAAGTTCGACGCAGTTCTCGCAGAAATTCCGAACGTCCGCAAGGATATGGGTTATCCGCCGCTGGTTACCCCGCTGAGCCAGATGGTCGGCTCGCAGGCGACGGTAAACGTCATCATGGGCGAGCGTTACAAGAGCTTCCCGAAAGAAATCCTGGCATATCTGCGCGGTGAATACGGTCGCGCCCCGGGCGAGGTCAATCAGGACATCGTCAAAAAGGCGTTGGGCGACGAAAAGCCGTTGACCGAACGCGTACATGTTCCGGACGAGCTGCCAGAGGCGCGCGCCAAGGTTGCAGAGCTTCTGGGCTGCAAGCCGGAGGCTGTCTGTGAAGAGGACGTTCTGTCCTATGTTGCTTTCCCGCAGCAGGCGGAAAAGTTCTTTGAGTATCGCGAAGCACACAAGGGCATCAAGGTAACATATTCGATTCAGAAGGTCGACTAAGGAGGGCTAATAATGAACATTGGCGTAGGCGAAGCTCTGCTGATCGCGTTGAGCGGCTTTATAACCGTATTCCTCCTCCTGCTGTTCCTCATCATCGTTATCAATATCGTCTCCCGCGTTATCATGGCGATTGAGGGCGCCAGAAAGCCGGCAGCAGCTCCCGCAGCTGCGGCTCCGGCCGCCGCTCCGGCAAAGGAAGAAGAAAAGCCCTCCAAGCCGTGGGACGGCAAGCTGCAGCTTATCGACTGTGATGAGGAAACAGCTGCCTGCATTATGGCGATCATCAGTGATGAGACGGACATTCCGCTGGACGAATTGCAGTTCAGACGCATTCAGGCGCTTTAATTGGGAGGTACGAACATGAAATATATTGTAACATTAAATGATAAACAGTACGAAGTTGAAGTTGAAAAGGGCAAGGCTGTCGCAGCCTACATCGGCGAAGCGCCGGCTCCGGCTCCGGTAGCTACTGCTCCCGCTCCGGCCGCTGCTGCTCCCGCCGCCGCTCCGGCTCCGGCTGCTGCTCCGGCGGCTCCGGCAGGCGCCGGCGATCCGGTATCCGCCCCGATGCCGGGCACCATTCTCGACGTTCGCTGCCAGCAGGGCCAGACCGTTTCCAGCGGCGATGTCCTGTTCATTCTTGAAGCAATGAAGATGGAGAACGAGGTCTTTGCCGGCAAGGACGGTACCGTTACTTCTGTATGCGTATCCAAGGGCGCTACGGTCGATACCGGCAGTGTTCTGTGCACCATCTCTTAACGGGGAGGATTGCACAATGGATATTTTTACCAAAACGCTTGCCGGTATTATCGGCGAGTCGGGCTTTGCGGGTTTTATTGACAACCCGAAATGCCTGATTATGATTCTCATTGCATTTGTCCTGCTGTATCTGGGCATTGGAAAGAAATTTGAGCCGTTGCTGCTCGTCACAATCGCATTCGGCATGCTGCTGGTCAATCTGCCGGGCGCAAACCTGATGGAGGACGGCCATCTGATCAACTTATTCTATAAGGGCGTTGAATGGGACATCTATCCGCCGCTGATTTTCCTTGGCGTCGGCGCAATGACCGATTTCGGCCCGCTGATTGCCCGTCCATCCTCGCTGATTTTGGGTGCAGCCGCACAGTTCGGTATTTTTACCGCATTCCTCGGCGCATTGCTGATCTTCGGCTTTCCGGTTGAGGTTGCCGCTTCGATCGGCATTATCGGCGGCGCGGACGGCCCGACCGCGATCATGGTTACCTCACAGCTTGCTCCGGAATATCTGGGTGCGATTGCCATCGCAGCGTATTCCTACATGGCGCTCATTCCGATGATCCAGCCTCCGATTATGCGCCTGCTGACACGCAAGGAGGACCGCAAGATCAAGATGGAGCAGCTGCGCGACGTCTCCACAACAGAGAAGATCATTTTCCCGATCTCAGTTGCAACCGTCGTTATCCTGCTGCTGCCGGATACCGCTCCTCTGATCGGTATGCTGATGCTCGGAAACCTGTTCCGTGTCTGCGGCGTCACAGACCGTCTGTCTGACACCGCACAGAATGCACTGATGAACATCGTCACCATCATTCTCGGCCTGTCGGTCGGCGCAACAGCCAATGCGGACAGCTTCCTGAGCTTTGACACGATTGCGATCATTGCTATGGGCCTGGTTGCATTTGCACTGTCCACGGTTGGCGGCGTCGTATTTGGCGACATTATGTGCTGGGTGACCAAGGGCAAGGTCAACCCGCTCATCGGCTCTGCCGGCGTATCCGCCGTACCGATGGCGGCACGTGTCGCACAGGTTGAAGGCCAGAAGGAAAACCCGTCCAACTTCCTGCTCATGCATGCCATGGGTCCGAATGTTGCCGGTGTTATTGGCTCCGCCGCTGCGGCCGGCTTCTTCCTCAAGCTCGTCCCGATGCTTCAGAGCGGCCTGCTCGGTTAATATTTTATCCCCTTCCCTGCTGCGTGCGGCGGAAGGGGATTTTTCTGTTTGTAATCCGGCGCAAAATCCCGTATAATAAAAGACATCATATGAAAAGGAGGAAACACTATGCATTTTACCTTCAACACCCCGACAAAGCTGCTGTTCGGCAGCGGCATGCTGGACAAGCTGGGACGCCAAAAGCTTCCGGGCAAAAAGGCGCTGGTCCTCATCTCCTGCGGCAAATCAACGCGGGCAAACGGCTATCTCGACCGCACGCTGGAGCAGTTGACGAGCGCGGGCATCCAGACCGCCGTATTTGACAAAATCATGGAAAACCCCATCCGCGCGGTCATCATGGAAGGCGCAGCCTTCGCAAAGGAAAACGGCTGTGATTTCATCGTCGCGCTGGGCGGCGGCGCTGTACTGGATTCCTCCATTGCAATTTCCGCCATGGCCACCAACGACGGCGACGTATGGGATCACGTATACGGCGGCACAGGCGGCTGTCAAAAGCTGAAGAATCCCGGACTGCCCGTCGTCACGATTTGTACGACCTCCGGCACCGGTTCTGAGATCAACTGCTGGGGTATCATCTCCAACCCGGACACCCACGAAAAAATCAGCTTCGGTCACCCGATGCTCGCACCGGTGCTTGCCATCGTTGATCCAACGCTGATGCTCTCTGTCCCGCCGAAATACACGGCATTTCAGGGCTTCGACGCGCTGTTCCACAACACGGAGGTGTACATCAGCCGCAGCAGCAACATCATGAGCGAAACGCTGGCGTTATCTGCCGTCGAGAACATCGCGGCGTATCTGACGCGTGCTGTGCAAAATGGCAGCGATCTGGAGGCGCGCGAGCATGTCGCCTTTGGCAGCACGGTTGCGGGCATGACCATGCAGCTGACCAGCCTGACCGCCAAGCACGCGATGGAGCATTCCATGAGCGCGTTTCATCCCAATCTTCCGCACGGCGCGGGTCTGATTCTGATCGCCAAGGCTTTTTATGAATTCTTTATTGAGCGCCACGCCTGTGATGAGAAATTCATCCGGCTGGCCAAGGCCATGGGGATCGCGGACGCAGACAAGCCGGAGGACTTTATCACCGCGCTCGTCCAGCTGGAGCAGGCGTGCGGCGTCGCGGATCTCAAGATGAGCGACTACGGATTCTCACCGGAAGAGTCAATGACGCTTGCCGTCGGCGCACGCGCGATGCAGGGCGCGATGTTCCGCGCCAATCCTTGCGAGATGACCGACGAGGAATGCGCCGCCATCTTTGACAAGGCCTATCGTTAATACACAAAAAGAGGCTGTCGCCTGAACGAATCAAATTTCGTGGAGCGGCAGCCTCTTTTATTTTCCGCAGCAAATACAGATGGATGGAGACAGCGCGTCGGCACGCAGCCGGGTCTGTTATTTTCCATGCAGCATGATTATTCCAGTTCAAAAATCGCGGTTTCATAATCCTTTACATAATATCTAATGTTTTTTCTGCCCTTCTGCATGATGGTGTGTCCCTCAGCCTCCAGCTTTTCTTTTTGTGCTTGCATTCCACCGGGATATTTTGCATTCAATTCCCC
Source organism: uncultured Butyricicoccus sp. (assembly GCA_964513445.1). Taxonomy (GTDB): domain Bacteria; phylum Bacillota; class Clostridia; order Oscillospirales; family Butyricicoccaceae; genus Butyricicoccus_A. Next base: position 82,958 of record CAZEMM010000001.1, read on the forward strand.
ATGTGCTTTTAATGTTCGCCAATAGGGTGTTTCATCCTCTGCACGCTGGTAGCTCGCCCACGCTGCAATGGATACAAAGATTCCCGCAGTGATCGGGTCGGTGAAATCCGCATGATTGCTTTTTGCAAGATACGCTCTAATCTCTCCAACCGTAATCACCTTCCCATACGGGATGGTTTTCATAATCTCATCATAGGAAATAGGCGGTGCAAAATACATTCTCTCCCCGCCATATTTCTTGATTGACGCTTCATCCGTGATGATTTGCACCTTCGGCATATCCGTCTTTTTGTGCAGCATTGCATTAAAATCTTTCTTCTCTTCGTTCGCCATATTGCCACCTCCCAGCTTCATTATAGGAAATAAGAATCCCCTTTGCAATGAGACGGTTTTGATTTTTTCAAAATAATTTTACCGAATGACATGTCAAATTCATTGTATTTTACCGCACAACAGCATGATTCCATAAAATAGAGCGGTAAAAACCGGCGCCGCAGACGCGGCGCCGGTATGATTGTATCTCTATATGGATGCTTATAGGATAAGCAATCAGTTGCTCTCGATCAGGCCATATCCGCCGGCTGCTCTCTTATAGATAACAGCGGGAGCATCGTCTTCCTCCGCATTCTTGAAGAAGAAAAACTGGTGACCCAGCAGATTCATCTGCAGGATCGCTTCTTCTACCGACATTGGAACAACATCAAAACGCTTGCGGCGAATAACATCGTACTTGTCCTCGACATATTCCGCCATGCTCGCTTCATTTGCTGCGGCCTTATCAAATGCGCCCTCGCGCAGCTTCTTCTCCAGCCGTGTCTTGTTCTTGCGGATCTGCTTCTCGATGCTCTGGATCATGCCATCAACGGAGGCAAACATGTCAGTCGTGGTTTCCTCCGCACGGAATACAATTCCGCTGTGGCGAACCGTGACCTCTGCAGTCTGTCTGCCCTTCAGCTCACTGAAAGTAATCGTTGCAGATGTATCCTTCTGGAAATAGCGATCCAATTTGGTCACTTTCTTGGTTGCGTAATCGCGAAGCTCGTCGCTAATCTGCATTTTTCTTTCAACGATGGTGATCTTCATAACATCAGCTCCTTATGGTAAATTGCGCTATTCAATTGTACGGAGCGCATACGGGGCTGCCCGATGATTCATCTGTCCGTTACAAATGTGAATCAACTGCTCCTACTTTACTACAATCAGTATACCACATATTAAAAAACCTGTCTCATGGCAAATTTCGCCAAATTCGCCTTTGAGACAGGTTGACCAAACAATAGCTCTTGCTTTCTCCCATTTTCGTCAAATTGCTTGAGTTTTTAAATGGTATCCTCCGCATGTCTTGTGACATGGCAGCCGATATTGACCACGCACGGCAAACCGGCGATATGCGTTGGGAACGGCTCAATTGCCGCCATCAGCGCCGTCACGCTGCCACCCAGTCCCTGCGGGCCGATGCCCAGCGCATTGACGCGCCGGATGATCTCCTGCTCCATCTCCGCATAGAACGGATTGTCATTGAATTTGCCGACCTGACGCATCAGGCCGCGCTTGGCAAGATAAGCGGCCTTGTCCGATGTACCGCCCAGACCGACGCCGATGATGATCGGCGGGCACGGATTCGAGCCGGCCTTGTCCACCGACTGCACGACAAAATCAATGATATCCTCGCGCGTCGCCGCCGGCGTAAACATCTTCATCGCGCTCATGTTTTCGCTGCCAAAGCCCTTTGGCGCAACCGTAATATGAATCTGATCGCCCTCTACCAGGCGGGTATATAAAATAGCCGGCGTGTTGTCGTTGGTGTTAACGCGGTCAAGCGGGTCGCGCACGACGGACAGACGCAGATAACCGTCAACATAGCCCTGCCGTACGCCCTCATCAACGGCATCCTCCAGCAGGCCGCCCGTAATGTGAACATCCTGTCCGACCTCGACAAAGACGACTGCCATGCCGCAGTCCTGACAGATCGGAACGGCATTTTTACAGGCAATGTCACAATTTTCAATCATCTTATCAAAAATCGTCCTGCCCAGCGGCGACTTCTCTGCCTGTCTGCCATCCACATAAGACTGACGGACATCCTCCGGCAGAACATAGTTTGCTTCCATACACAACCTGCGTACAAGTGCTGTAATTTGTTTTGCTTCAATGGTTCTCATATTGTTTCCTCCAGCTTGATCTGTATGCCGTCCACAACAACAGCGGTAACCGTTGTCCTGTAATCAAACGGATCTCCGTTTGTCAGCATGATATCGGCGTCCTTGCCGACTTCCAGCGAGCCGATGCGGTCGTCCAACCCGATAATGCGCGCCGGAATAATCGTAATAGCGCGCAGCGCATCCATCGGCTGCATGCCGCTCTGCACCGCCGCAACCGCACAGCGCATCAAATGCTTGAGCGGTGTTTCCGGATGGTCGGTCGTGATCGCAGTCGTAATGCCCGCCGCCGTCAGCAGCGCAGGCGACCGCTCGGTCAGATGGTGCAGCTCCGGCTTGGATCGGTCGGTCAAAAACGGGCCGGAGCAAATGGCGACGCCCTCTTCCGCCAAAATATCAGCAATCAGATGCGCCTCCGTGCCGTGCAAAATGACCGCATGCAGCGAAAATTCCTTTGCAATGCGCAGTGCGGTAAAAATATCGTCCGCGCGGTGTGCATGAAAATGCGCCTGACAGCTGCCGTTCAGCACCGGAAGCAGCGCCTCCAGCTTTGCGTCATATTCCGGCAGATCCGCCGGATCCTCCGCACGCGCCTTCTGCGCGCCGTATTCCTGCGCCTTGTGCAGTGTTTCGCGGATAAGCGCGGCTGTCGCCATGCGCGTGACCGGCGTTTCATCCTTATCATTATAGCACGATTTGGGGTTCTCCCCCAGTGCAAATTTCATCGCGCACGGCTGCTTGATAATCATATCGTCAATCCGGCGGCCATAGGTCTTGATCGCGGCCATCTGTCCGCCGATCGGATTGCAGCTTCCGGGAGAAACCACACAGCTGGTAACGCCCGCGCGCAGCGCCTCGGAAAAGCTGCGCTCCATCGGATTGATGCCGTCGATGACACGCAGCTGCGGCGTGACCGGATCGCTGTCCTCATTGCCATCTTCGCCCTCAAAGCCCAGCGAATCCTCAAACAGGCCGAGATGCGTATGCATGTCGACCAGACCGGGCAGTACCCAGCCGCCCGCCGCGTCTATCGCGTCCCGCTGCAGCGCAGCGGACAAACTTTTCATCGGGCCGATTCGCGTTATTTTCCCATTTTCCCACATGACGAAACCATTTTCGATGATTTCCCCCTGCATTGGTACAATTTTTCCGTTGCAAATGACCATATTTGCCCCTCGCAGTAGCACAAAAATACTTTGACATTTAATGGAATCTATGATACGATAATTCCGGTGGTAGGAAACTATCATCCATGCACCGTTCATATCTTTATCCCCACAATCCATTTGCCCTTCGGTAAAAGCCGAAGGGTGTTTTTTTGGTCTAAGGGCGGACGGTGCACCCAGAAAAAATGCCGCCCAAGACGTACGGCGGCATTTACATGTTCTCTTACTTACGGCGTCTCGAGCCGTTTTTCTTATCCGTATTGCGGCGGATATCTGCCATACGGCTTTCGCTGTCCTGCATGAAATGCTTCAGCTTATCTTCAAAGGATAACGGAACATCCTTTGCAGGCTGACGCGCTGCGTATGTTCCGCCGGAGCTGTGCTGGTGCCTTCGATTGGCGCGGTGGTCATCTGTATTTGCACTGCGTCCCGCAGGACGCCGCGCAGCTGTCTGCTGCTGCGGCTGTGCCTTTTTGATGGACAGATTGACGCGGCCTCCGTCATCAATCGAAATGACCTTTACCCTGACATCCTGTCCCTCCGACAGATGCTCGTGAATATTGCTGACATATGACTGATCCACCTCAGAAATATGTACCAGACCGGTTTTCCCCTGTGGCAGAGAGACAAACGCCCCAAACTTTGTGATACCGGTAACCTTACCTGACAGAATTTCTCCTACGGCCAACTCCATACCCTTTTATTTTTTCCTCCATGTGTTTTTACTGCTCAGAGCTGTCAATAAAGACGCGCTCGCCCGGTGACGCATATCCCAACGTATCGCGCGCAATCTGAGCAATCAATTCATCTGTAGCCCCCTCGTCCAGGGATTCCTTCAAGTCGCTGTTCTCCTGCTCCTGCCAGGAAATCTGCCGATCAAGCTCTTTGCTCTGCTGCTGCAAATCGGTGATCTGCATTTGCAGCGAAACAATGTGGAACACGGTAAACGCCACAACAGCGATAAGCAGGACTCTGACAGAAAGAACACGATGGCTCTGCTTCCGTTTCATTGTGCCTCTCATCGTCCTTTCCTACATTACTTTTTTTATTTTATACTACAACAGGTAAAAATGGAAGTCATTTTTTTGTTTTTCTCGGTATTTTTTCTCGCCTGTGCCGCTTGATTGCCGCGTGCACGTGCTCACACAGCCATCGAAGCAAGCGGCCGGCCGTCTGCTCCCATATCAGCCAGCCGGCAAGCAGTCCGACAAGCAAAAAACCGCGCAGCCGCATCTGTACGACGGCAGTGACCAGCACAAACACGATCGCACAGCCGAGCATGGAAAACAGCAGGTCAAGGATACATTCCAGTACGCGGCTTCGAGCGATATTACGCACCAAGCGAAACGCCCCGTATATCGCGCCGAGCAGCACGCCCAACCAGACCGACCAGAGCGTCGCGGTCAACTGCGCCGGCAGCGGATTTTCGACGATCATTGAAACAGACGGCGCAGCAATCCGCCGCCATGCGCTGTACCCTCATCATACTCCAAGCTGTCTACCAGCCCGCTCAAATGCAGATCGCCGCTCTCCAGGCTGAGCTGATCGACATGCAGTCCACTGCCTTTGATGGTCAGCCGTCCCTGTGTGGTCGACAGCACAATCTGGTTCTCATCAAAATTGACCACATCGCTGACGCCGGAAACCGTCATTTTTGCGCGATCCTGCAGGCTGAGGCCGTGCGGCAGGTCATGTTTCTGTGCCTCCATTTCAATACCCCTCCGATCAAAAAAGCCCGAACGTCATGGATATCCTATGCGTCCGGGCTGCCAACTATGCTGTTTTGCGTGTCTTATAATATCTCACGGTACAGCGTCGAGGCGTCGTTTTTGAGTACATGCTCTGCGATCTCCAGCACCTCTACCTTGAGCGTGCGCTGGCCGAAGCTGATCTCAATAATATCGCCCACCTTGACCTGATACGAGGCCTTTGCCTGCTTGCCGTTGACCAAAATGCGGTCGTTGTCGCACGCCTCGTTCGCGATGGTCCTGCGCTTAATCAGGCGCGAAACCTTTAAATATTTATCTAATCGCATACATTCACTTTCTCCTTCAATTGTTTTGCCGGTTTGAATACTGGGACTTTCGCTGCCGGAATATCAATCGGCTCCCCGGTGGTTGGGATGTGTCCCGTGCGCCCCGGACGCTGCTTTACATCAAACGTGCCGAAGCCGCCAATGGCAATATGCTCGCCGCAGGCCAGCGCATCTGCAATACACGCAAACGTAGCGTCCAGACACTGCGCGGCGGCGCGCTTGGTCAGTCCTGTTCGCGCGGCGAGCTGCGCGACGAGCTCACTTTTCTTCATGCTTTGCCTCGTTCCACAGCGCGGACAGCTCCGCCAGCGTCAGCTGCTCCATCGGCTTTCCCTGCGCCGAAGCCGCCTGCTCCACATAGGAAAACCGCCCGATAAACTTTTCCGTCGTGTTGTTCAGCGCGCCCTCCGGATCCGTCTGCGCAAAACGCGCGGTATTGACCGCGGCAAACAGCAGATCGCCGATCTCCTCCGGCACATCGCCGTCGCCCTGCACGGCGCGGCGCACCTCTTCCAGCTCCTCCTGTACCTGATCGAGCGCCTGCTGTATGTTCTGCCATGTAAAGCCGACCTTTGCCGCCTTGTGCTGCACCTTTTCCGCACGGATGAGCGCAGGCAGGCTGCGTGCGACGCTGTTTAGCGTATCCGTCGCGCTGGTCTGGCTTTTTTCCGTCTGCTTGAGCGCGTCCCAGTTGTTCAAAATCTCACCGGTTGAGTGAACGTCTACGTCGCCAAATACATGCGGATGACGGAAAATCATCTTTTTGCAGATGCCGTCCACCACATCGTCGATGTTAAACCGGCCGCGTTCCTCCTCTATGCGCGCATGGAACACAACCTGGAACAGGACATCGCCCAGTTCCTCCTTGAGCAGCATGGCGTCCTCGTTGTCGATCGCCTCGCATACCTCATATGTCTCCTCAATAAAGCAGCGCCGAATGCTGTGATGATCCTGTGCTCTGTCCCACATGCAGCCGTTTTCTCCGCGTAAAATCTCCATCACCCGCAGCAGGTCGCGAAAATCATAGCGTTCCTTTGTTTGAAAATCCATCGTATTTCCCTTCTGTCAATTTGATAATCTCAGCAGCTGCGCCATGCGCTCCCCGCCCGGCAGCATCGCCACATCCTCGGCCTGCAACGCACGCAGCCCGCATAATAAGAACAAATAAACTGGTATCGCTGCAACGACCGCAGCCAACATAGCTGCCGTCCCGCCGCAGACCGCCTGTAGCCGGTCATATATGATATAGGCGCATGCGCCGGTTCCAACGGATGCCGCCAGCAGCCGAACAAACGGCCGTCCGAGCGGCGGACGCCAATGCGTGAGCCGGACAATACATGTCATATTTATCAGCAGGATCACGGCGTAGCAGACAATCGTTCCATATGGCGCGCCCTGTATGTTATACTGTGGCAGCCCCGTCAGCACATAGCTGACAATAAACTTCACGATGCAGCCCGCCGTCATCGAATAGACGGTCAGATCCGGCCTGCCGAACGACTGCAAAATCGCCGTCGTCACGGTGGACAGGCCGACAAGCGGCTCGGCAAAGCCGAGCAGACACAGCAAAGGCTCCGCTGTCATCACACCGCGCGGCTGGGAGGCGAACAACGCCCGCAGCAGCGGTCCGGACAGTGCAGTCAGACCCGCCCCGCACGGCAGGCACACAAGCAGCGTCAGCCGCATCGACGTCATCGTCAGCCGCCGCAGCTGCGCAGCGTTTCCCTTCGCATGTACAGCGGACAACGCGGGCAGCACGCTGACCGATACGGAATTCGACAACGCCTGCGGCAAATTAAACAGCGTGAGCGCCATGCCGGTGTACGCGCCATAGGCCGCCACGATGTTCTCTCCGGAAAAGCCCGCATCCGGCAGACGGCGGTACAGGACGGCCATATCCAAAAAGCCGGATACCGTCATGACAGCCGCTCCCAGCGTGACCGGAATCATCAGCCGGAACAGCTTGGGCAACGTGGAGGCATCCCGCTTCCCCGACCGGTGCAGCAGCACGCCGATGCCGCGCCGTGCACTCCACAGCAGATAAAGCATTGCGATCAGCTCGCCGCAGGTCACACCGAGTACTGCACCCATCGCCGCACCGGAAATGCCACAGCCCGCATCCAGCAGCCCCTTGGCAAGCAGCAGGCCGACCGTCAGCTTTCCAGCTGCCTCCGCCACCTGTGAGATCGCGGTCGGAATCATATTTCCCGTTCCCTGATACCAGCCGCGCAGCGCGGCCTCTATCGTGACAAAAAAGACCGCTGGCGCAATCGCCGCAACACAGGGCGCGGCATCCGGTTGGTCAAACAGGCGGCAGATCGGTCGGGCAAATACCAGCAGACCCGCCGTTAGACTGATCGCCAGCAGCCCAAACACCCCCGCCGCGCGCAGCACGATGTCCTGCGCGTGCCGCCGCCTGCCGAGCGCGAGCGCCTCCGACACCAGATGCGATTCTGCAATCGGCAGTCCGGCAGCCGCGACGACAAACAACAGCGAAAAAAACTGCATCGCAAACGAAAACAGTCCCATGCCGCTGTCCCCGATCAAATTGGTGAGCGGGATTTTAAACAGCGCACCCAGCAGCTTAACGACAATGCCGGATACCAGCAGCACCATCGCGCCGCCGACAAAGCTGCCCTTTTCTCTCATGTCCTGCGCCTCCTTCACAGGAAGCGCGGCATATTGCCCAGCGCCTCCTCACGGACAGGATATGCGGACACGCCTGATTATAGAATTGGTTACAGCTGTGCGCCGCAGCTGCTGCAAAATGCCGCGTCACGCGGGCATTCCTTGCCGCAGTTCGGACAGACCGTCTCTTTTTTGACCTCATTGAGCTGCGCGCGAATCTCCTCAATGCGCGCGAGCCGCTCGTCAATACCGGTCAGCTTGGCCTTCATTTCCTCCTGATCGGCCTGCGCGCCGCCATGTACGTCGTATACCATCCGTCCCAGTTCCTTGTACAGCACCTCGATCTCCGCATTCAGATCAAAAATCTGTAAATTCAGCTTGGTTGTCTCCATGACGCCCGTCGCCGTTTTGCTCGCCGCGCCCGCAGCGCGTGTTGCCGCCTTTCCTGTGCGGTCTGCAAACATGCTTGCGGATACCTTCGCCTTCTCAATAAAGCTGTTTACCTTCTTATCCATAGAAAAATCTCCTTCTCTCATATTATCCAATAAATTCATGCATGATCGACTGCGATGGGATAAGGTCAAGCTCCTCCAGCGGCGCAAATGCGTCCAGTGCGCGTACAACCGGTTCCAGCCCGACATCTGTCATCTGCTGCAAATTGGGCTGTGCAAGCTCCCGCAGCTGATTCATCAGCACACAGTCCTCATAAGGCAGATAGGTGTTGACAATATATGTCGCCGCAGGTATGTGCGGCCGGATATACAGCCGCTCGCCGCGGCGGACCGAACGCCACATTCCAATAGTACCCGATACCGGCTCGCTGCGAAAATTCATATCGCGTATCGCACGCCGCACAAAGCGAAGCTGATGCGGCGCAATGCGCCACTCGTTTGTGACGACGACCTCGGTTCCGACGGCCATATAAATGCCGATGGAGCGCCCCTTCAGCCGGCCCGTGATGACCTCGTTGAGCGAGTGAATGCCCTCAATCACCGCGATCTCACCCTTTTTCAGGCACATTTGCGTCGTCTGCTCCGTGCGGCGCCGCTGCGCGAAATCATACTGCGGCACCTCGATCGTGCGGCCCTCGCACAGCGCCGCCAAATGGTCGCTCAGCAACGGCAGATCCATACACAGCGGCGACTCCAAATCCGGCGCGCCGTCCTCGTCCACAGGGACGGAATATGTCCCCCTGCTGATATAATAATCATCCATTGAGATCGCATAGGAGGTCACGCCTCTGCTCTCGACTGCCTCGCGGATGCGGCGCGCCGTCGTGGTCTTACCGCTTGACGACGGCCCGTTAAGCAGCAGGATCGGGCATTCGTCCACGCTGTCGCATACGCGCTCGGCAATGCTGTCAATCACATTCGTATACCGCTGCTCGCTCTCCTCAACAAATTCTACAGGATCAAGCCTGCAGCGGGCATTGATCTCCTCCAGTTTCAAGTGAAACATTGCTTCTCCCTCACAGTTCTGAGGCCCATTGCAAAAGAGCCTGCTTGCTCGCATTGATTCGCTCCAACGAGCCATTATATTCATATGGGTATTTGGGGTTGCCAATGCGCTTGATGCGCCGGCCATCTGCGCCGAGCAGCTTGGTCACGCCGCCCGCGCCGAGCGAAACAATGGTTTGCAGCTCCTCCATCATGTACACATTATACCGGCACTCATAGCCCGTCTTACACCAGCCGACATTTTCAAAGCCGCCGGCCATAAACTTCTGGCGATACAGGTAATACGGCGCATAGCCCGCACGCGTCAGCTTTTGCGACGCAATATCCAGCATCTGCCGGACAAGCTCGGTTTTCTCTTCGTTGCGCACACGGTCATGACTGTCCGCGCCGCGCTTTGCCGCCAGCGTATGCACGGTGATATTCTCCGGTTCCAGCGCGATGAGCGTATCCATCGTGTCGGCAAAGCTGTCCGGCGTATCGCCGTCCAACCCGGCGATGGTATCCATATTGACGGCGTGGAAGCCGACCTCCCGCGCCAGCGCATAGGCGTCCAGCACCTGCTTCGCGCTGTGCTGCCGCCCGATTGCGGCAAGCACCTCGTCATGCATCGACTGCGGGTTGATGGAAATGCGGTCGACGCCGTGCCGCTTGAGCACACGCAGCTTTTCCTCCGTGATGGTATCCGGACGCCCCGCCTCAACGGTGAATTCCGTAACGGCGCGCAGGTCGAACGCGTCACGCATCGTCGCGAGCAGCGCATCGAGCTGTGCGGCGGACAGCGTCGTCGGTGTACCGCCGCCAATGTAGACCGACACAATGCGCAGCCCTGCCTGCCGCAAAACCGCGCCCGTGTACACGATCTCGCCGCGCAGCGTCTCCAGATATTCGTCCATCAGCTTGCCCGCCCGCTCGATCGCATGGCTGACAAACGAGCAATAGCTGCACCGCGACGGGCAAAACGGGATGCCGACATAAACCGAGATATCCTTCGGCCTCAGCTGACGCTTGCAGTCCATCGCAATGCCGGCGGAACGAATCGCAAGCGCACGGCGCGCGGGCGAGACATTGTACGTCTCCGTCATCAGTCTTGCCACCTGCGCCGGCGTATAACCCTGCTCCATAAAGCCGCGGGCAAATTTCGCCGGACGCACACCGGTCAGCGAGCCCCACTCCGGCTTGACCGCCAGAAACGGCGTCACAGCATCGTAGATCGCCATTTTGATCGCGTGCGACTGCGCACGCTTGGTCTGCTCCGCGTCGTCCGTCACGGAAATGGTGCGCTGCGCACACACCTGTCTGCCGCCGCGCGTGCAGCACACACGAATGCGTCTGTCTGCCCCCACCGGCTCAATGACAACGCCGATGGCGTCCTCGCCATCCGGCACGGTGTCGACCCGCTCAGGCAGCTCGGCAGGCAGCAGGTTAAGCAGCATATCACGCACTGGATGGTCGTTTTCCAATCCGTAAACGGCATATTTCATGCGCGCATCGCCTGCAGCATATAAGGATTGGTCTTGCGCTCCCGCTCCAATGTAGACGGCAGCTCATGCCCCGGCAGCACGCGATAGTCGCCCGGCAGCTCTGCCAGGCGCTTGAGCGAATGCAGCATCTGCATGCTGTCGCCTCCCGGCAGATCAACGCGACCGCACGAGCCGCAAAACAGCGTGTCTCCGGTAAACAGCGTATCGTCAATCTGAATGACACAGGAACCGGGTGTATGTCCCGGTGTGCTCATATAGTGCGCCGTCATGCCGCCAAACTGTACCTCCGTCCCCTCGGCCGCAAAGATATCCGCGCCCGGGAAGTCAAATTTGTGCATGAGCTCTTTGCCATACGCGCCAAACGGCGAGAGCGACGCGGACGCGTCAAACAGGTATTCGTCCTCCCGGCTGACCACGACCTGCGCGCCTGTTGCGGCCTTGATCGCGCCCACGGCCAGAATGTGGTCAAAATGCGCGTGCGTCAGCAGGATATACTTGAGCGAAATACCCAGACGATTGACCGCGCGCAGCAGCTTATCCGCGCTGTCTCCCGGATCGATGATAGCGCCCTCCAGCAATGCCTCGTCATAGACCAAATAGCAGTTCGTGGCGACGTCGCCCACGCAAAATTTTTCTATCTTCATATCGGTAACTCCTTTATTTCTTTCGCATCATTTCGTCGGTATCAAGCAAAATCGTCACCGGGCCGTCATTGACCAGCTCGACCTGCATATCCGCGCCGAACGCGCCGGTCTGTGTCTCCGCACCCAGCTCGCGGCAGCACTGCACAAAGTATTCATACAGGGCGTTCGCCTGGTCGGGCTTTGCCGCGCCGGTGAAATTGGGACGTTTCCCCTTTCGGCAATCCGCAAACAGCGTAAACTGGCTGACCGCCAGAATTTTGCCGCTCACATCCGCAAGCGACAGATTCATTTTATCGTCCGCATCGGAAAAAATGCGCATGCCTACACATTTGCGCGCCAAATACTGCGCATGCGCCTCGGTGTCATCCGGACCCACGCCGAGTAAAATCAAAAGGCCTGTTCCAATCTCGCCGGAAACCTCGCCGTCGATCGTCACCCTGGCGTGCGTGACGCGCTGTAATACTGCTTTCATCGTTACTCCTTTTATGTCGACTGGCGCACCACATTGATGACGCCGCGGATGCCGCGCAGCTTTTTGCTCAGCGCATCCAGCTGGGACAGGCCGGTGACATCAATGACAATATTGATGATACCAAAGCCCTCGGAAAGTGTCTTGCCGTTAAAGTCGCGCACATTGATGTGATTGGCCGCTAAAACCTGCAGCACCTCGCTCATAACGCCCATGCGGTCGGTTGTTGAGACCTGCAGCGCGGTGCTGAAGCGCTCCTTGATCTCTATATGGTTTTCATCCCACGAGACCTTGATCCAGCGATCCCGATCCTCCGGACTGCTGTTTTTGACGTTGACACAGTCCTTGCGGTGTACGGACACACCGTAGCCGCGTGTGATATAGCCGATGATATCGTCGCCCGGAATCGGCGTACAACAGCGTGCAAATTTGACCTTACAGTTGCCGATATCCTCGACGATGACGCCGGAGTCCGAATGAATGTGCTTGCTTTCTGTCAGCGGGCGGCGCGATTCCTCCTGCTTGCGCGCGCGGATGACCTCATCCTTGATTTTATTGATGACCTTCGTCACCGTGATGCCGCCATAGCCGATGGCCGCATACAGCTCCTCCAGTGACGGATAACCGAACTTTTTGAGCACGGTATTTTGAATCTCCACGCTTGCGGTAAAATGGCTGTACAGCAGGCTGGAGCGCAGCTCCCGTTCCAGCTCCGCCTGTCCCTGCTCGATGTTTTCCTCGCGACATTCCTTTTTAAACCACTGCTTGATCTTATTGCGCGCCTCCGAGGTTTTGATGATGGACAGCCAGTCGCGCTTCGGGCCGCGCGTCTCCTTTGACGTCAGAATTTCGACGATGTCGCCGTTTTGCAGCTTATAATCAATGGGCGCAATGCGTCCGTTGATCTTACATCCAGTCATACGGTTGCCGACGGCAGAGTGGATTCCATAGGCAAAATCAATCGGTGTCGCGCCCGTCGGCAGGTTGACCACATCCCCTTTGGGGGTAAACACAAATACCTCGTCGGAAAACAGGTCGATCTTGATCGCCTTAATAAAGTCCTCCGCCTCTGTGTCCTGCTGTGATTCCAGCAGCTGGCGAATCCATGCATAGGCTTCCTCGCTGTTGTTCTTCGTCTTGCCTATGCCCTGCTTATATTTCCAGTGTGCCGCGACTCCGTATTCCGCCATTTTATGCATCTCTTCCGTGCGAATCTGCACCTCAAACGGCACACCGGAACGGCCGATGACCGTCGTGTGCAGCGAACGGTATCCGTTTGGCTTTGGCGTCGAGATATAATCCTTAAAGCGTCCCGGAATCGGCTTATACAGATCATGCACATAGCCGAGCACGTTGTAGCAATCCGCGACCGAATCGACAATGACGCGCACCGCGCAGATATCGTAGATCTCATCAATGCTCTTATTCTGCGCGTACATCTTGCGATAAATGCTGTAAATATGCTTGACGCGGGCGGAAATAGAGTTTTTAATGCCGCTTTCGTCCAGCTTTTTGCCAATCGTGCGCTTGATGCGCTCAAGCATCTCCTCATGCTCGTTCTGCTGGCGTGCCAGACCATCTACGATCTCCTGATAGCCGACCGGATCAAGCCGCTGCAGCGATAAATCCTCCAGCTCCCATTTGACGCGCTGCATGCCCAGACGATGTGCAATCGGCGCATAAATTTCCATCGTTTCAAGCGATTTGGAACGCTGCTTTTCCTCACTCATGAACTGAATCGTGCGCATGTTGTGCAGGCGGTCAGCCAGCTTGATGAGGATGACGCGAATATCCTTCGCCATGGCAATGAGCATCTTGCGCAGATCCTCCATCTGCTCCTGCTCCTTGGAGTAGTGTAGCCGTCCCAGTCGGGTAACGCCGTCGACCAGCTCCGCAACATCCACGCCGAATTTTTCCTTGATCTGGTCGTACTGGAAATCCGTATCCTCCATGCAGTCGTGCAGCAGACCCGCGCAGATAGAATCGGTGTCCAAGCCCATCTCCACAATAATCTCCGCAACGGAGACCGGATGAATAATATACGGGTCGCCGTTTTTCCGCTTCTGCCCCTCGTGGGCGCGGTTGGCACATTCATAGGCCTCGCGGATTTTTTCCACGTCCGCAGAAGGATTCTGTTTTTTCACGCGTTCGATCAAAAAATCTATTTTGGTTTTCATATCCATACTACATACCCCCCGGCTAACTGGTCTCTGCCGAATTTCGTCTCTTTCGCTGCCGCAAGGTCGCCAACACAACCGATTTGGTGATGTCCGCTTTCCCCTGAAACGGCCTGCGTCTGATATGTAAAAGATTATTTTTAAAGTGGTAGCTGAGCAGGCAACTCTCGGAAAATACATCCAGGCAGACGAACAGCTTTCCGATGTTGATATCGCGCCTTGATTCATATGCAATTCTGCGCGAGAGCGTATTGTACGGTGCGGTCAGCTTGCCGCCCTCCGCGCGCGAGATGATATGCCGCCACACGGCAACCAGATCGGCGCGGTCAGGATAGAGCACGTTGACCTGCGAATCCGTCAGCTCCTGTTCGTTGATAAACGCGGAATAAATGGACAGATAGCGGTGATCCTTTGCCAGCTCACAGTCGCTCAGACGGATGTCCTTGAGCATCAGCTGAATGGTCTGCCGTCCGCGGAAATGATTGATCTCCAGGCTGAACGCCGCGTCCGCTATATCGCCGCGCACGACCGGACAGCCGCCAGAGCCTGTGCCGAACAGCATGGCGGTAAACCGTTTGCCGCCCTTGATGAGCGACAGCTTGAGATGCCGGTCGCTGGAAATGGGTGTGATGTCTTCCACGGTAAATTCGCGGATCGCGAAGATCGGTTCGCGGTTTCCCATGCCGTATGGCTCTAAAATCCCCAGATCCCGAATCGCCTCAAACGAGATATGGTCGGGCGAGATCATGCAGTCAATATCAATCGTCGGGATCAGATCGTCGTCGTCGATGTTTTCTTTTGCATATTGGCAAATGCTCTGCTTAAACGCCGGCAAATTTTCACGCGAAATGGTCAGTCCCGCTGCCAGCGCATGACCGCCAAAGCGTTCCAGATAACCTGCGCTGTGCTCAAACGCGGCAAACAGATTGAAGCCGCCCATCGAGCGTCCCGATCCCTTACCCACGTCGCCATCCAGCGAGATGAGCACGGTTGGGCAGCCATAGCGGTCGGAAATACGGGACGACACGATGCCGATGACGCCATGGTGCCAATTTTCACCCCACAGCACGATCATGCGATCCTCCTGCGGGTCATATTCCTTTTGCAGCGCCTCAAATGCCTGCTGCAAAATCGCATTCTCCGCATTTTGCCGCTCCCTATTCTGGCAGCACAGCATCGCCGCGATATCCTGTGCGCGCAGCGGATTGTCCGTCAAAAACAGCTCCGCCGCCTGCTCCGCACAGCCCATACGCCCTGCCGCATTGATGCGCGGCGCAAGCGTAAAGCTGACGACGGAAGCCGTTATACGTCGGGATTCCACCCCCGCCTCACGCATCAGCATGCGCAGGCCGGCATTTTCCGTCTGCTGTAATATTTGCAGGCCGTTTGCCGCAATAATGCGGTTTTCGCCCTGCAAAAGCATGACGTCCGCAATGGTGCCGACCGCCGCCAGATCGAGATACTTTAGCAGAATCTCGCGCAGCCGCGCGCGTCCCGCCAGCGCGCACACCAGCTTAAACGCCACGCCGACGCCCGCCAAATCCGCGAACGGATAGCTGCTGTCCGCGCGCTTCGGATTGACAACCGCGAGCGCGTCCGGCAGCACGTCCATACACTCGTGATGATCGGTCACGACGACGCGCAAGCCGAGCGCATTGGCATAGGCGATCTCCTCTATCGCCGTGATGCCGGTATCCACCGTCACAACCAGCGACACGCCGTCCTCCCACAGCGTTTTGAGCGCGTTTTGATTCATTCCATAGCCTTCGGTCAGGCGATTCGGAATATAATAGCGGCAATTCGCGCCGCAGCTTCTGAGATAGCGAATGAGCAAGCAGGTGGACGTAATGCCGTCGACGTCATAGTCGCCATACACCGCAATGCGTTCACCCGCTGCAATTGCCCGTTGTATTTCATCCACCGCCGCCTGCATATCCGGAAGTCCCATCGGATCATGCAGGCCGGAAAGATCGGTCGACAAAAAAGCCGCCGCCTTTTCCGGTGTGTCCAGCCCACGCGCGCACAGCACCGCAGCCGTCAGCGGTGCATATCCGCCCGCGCGGGACAGCCTGCGAATACTGTCCCCGTCCGGCCGGGCAATGTTCCATTTTTTCAATTTCATTGCGACTCCTTATTTTTATATATTTTTATTCATCGTTATTATAGCAAAAAAAATACATTGTCACAAGATTATCGTCAAATTTACCAGAGGCAATACCGCAGGTAAACTGCTTTTATGCCGCCATGCGCGAAAAAAGCGGCCGGCAAAGCGCTTTTCCCGCGCTCTACCGGCCAAATAGCATGCCTAACTGACGGATTACTCCGAAGGACGCTCCAGATATTTTTTTAGGTACTGTCCGGTATACGACCGCGCGCATGCCGCGATGTCCTCCGGCGTTCCGGTACACACGATCATCCCGCCGCCGTCTCCGCCCTCTGGGCCGAGGTCGATGACATGATCCGCGACCTTGATGACATCGAGATTGTGTTCGATGACCACGACGGTATTGCCGCTATCTACAAGCTGCTGGAGCACATCGATCAGCCGGTGTACGTCCGCAATGTGCAGGCCGGTCGTCGGCTCATCCAAAATATACATCGTGCGTCCGGTTGCGCGTTTAGACAGCTCTGTGGCCAGCTTGACGCGCTGGCTCTCGCCGCCGGACAGCGTCGTGGACGACTGGCCGAGCCTGACATAGCCCAGACCGACCTCCCGCAGCGTCAGCAGGCGGCGATAAATCTTTGGCACATTCTCAAAAAATGTCACCGCCTCATCCACCGTCATGTCCAGCACCTCCGCGATATTTTTGCCCTTATAGCGCACCTCCAGCGTCTCCTTGTTGTAGCGCTTTCCCTTGCACACCTCGCACGGCACATACAGGTCGGGCAAAAAATGCATTTCAATCTTGAGCAGGCCGTCGCCGGAGCACGCCTCGCATCGTCCGCCCTTGACGTTAAATGAAAACCGCCCCGGACCATAGCCGCGCATCTTCGCGTCCTGTGTCTGCGCAAACAGCGAACGGATATCGTTAAACAGGCCGGTATAGGTCGCCGGGTTGGAGCGCGGCGTGCGTCCGATCGGCGACTGGTCGATGGCGATCACCTTATCCAGATGCTCCATGCCGAACACCTCGCCGAACGCGCCCGGCTTGGTTTTGGCGCGGTTCAAATCCGCCGCCAGCTTTTTGTGCATGATCTCGTTGACAAACGACGATTTGCCGCTGCCGGAAACGCCGGTCACGCAGGTAAACGTGCCAAGCGGAATGCTAAACGTCTGGTTTTTCAGATTGTTCACCGCGCAGTCGGTAAATGTGAGCGTTTTGCCGTTTCCGGCGCGGCGCGCCTGCGGCACTTCAATGCACTTTTTTCCGCTGAGATACTGTCCGGTGATCGAGCGCTCGCATTGCAGCAGGCCGGCGACATCACCGGCGTAGATGATCTCGCCGCCACGCACGCCAGCCTCTGGCCCGACGTCAATGATGTAATCGGCCGCATACATCGTGTCCTCATCATGCTCAACAACGATCAGCGTGTTGCCTAAATCACGCAGCCGTTTGAGCGTCGAGAGCAGCTTGTCGTTATCGCGCTGATGCAGGCCGATGGACGGCTCGTCCAGAATATACAGCACGCCCATCAGCGAGGAGCCGATCTGCGTTGCCAGACGAATGCGCTGGCTCTCGCCGCCGGACAGCGTCGCAGACGCACGCGACAGCGTCAGATATCCCAAGCCGACGTTGCGCAAAAAGCCCAGTCGTTCCTGTGCCTCCTTCAGGATGCGCTGCGCGATGCGCTGCTTTTGCTCCGGCAGCGTCAGCTCCTCCAAAAAGGCCAGCTCACGCTCTACCGACATCTCGCAAAATTCCATGATATTCTTTTCGCCCACCGTAACCGCCAGCAGCTCCCGCCTGAGGCGGCGCCCGCCGCAGTCCGGACAGGGAATTTCGCTCATGCAGTCCTCAATCTCTGCGCGCACATAATCGGAATTGGTCTCCCGATGACGGCGCTCCAGATTGCGGATGATGCCCTCAAACGGCTGTTCCAGCCTGCCGCCGGAATAACGTGAAACGCGCAGCAGCAGCTTTTCCTCCCCCGTGCCGTACAGCAGCGCATGCACCGCCTCCTCGCTCATCTTTTCAATCGGCGTATCCAGCGTAAAGCGATATCGCTTGCCCAGCGCGTCGTAATACATGCGGGCGATGCTGCCGCTCTCAGCCGAGCTCCAGCCGCTCGCCTGAATCGCGCCCTGATTGATGGACAGCTTGCGGTTGGGCAAAATGCGGTCGGGATCGATCTTGAGCTGAACGCCCAGACCGGTGCAGGTCGGGCATGCGCCATAGGGATTGTTAAACGAGAACATGCGCGGCGTCAGCTCCTCAATGGAAATACCGCAGTCGTCGCACGCATAATTCTGCGAAAACGACAGCGTTTCGCCGTCCACCACATCCACCAGCAGCAGGCCGCCGGTCAGCGCGCAGGCGGTCTCCACCGAATCGTTCAGGCGGCTGCGAATCTCCGGCTTGACAACCAGTCGGTCAATGACGATCTCAATGCTGTGCTTTTTGTTTTTCTCCAGCTTGATCTCCTCCGACAAGTCGTACAGATTGCCGTCCACACGCACACGGACATAGCCGCTCTTGCGCGCGTCGGTAAATACCTTCGCATGCTCGCCCTTGCGCTGACGCACGACCGGCGCAAGAATCTGTATGCGTGTGCGCTCCGGCAGCGCCATCAGGCTGTCCACAATCTGATCGACCGTCTGCTGTCTGATCTCCTTGCCGCAATTCGGACAATGCGGCGTGCCGACACGCGCCCACAGCAGGCGCAGGTAATCATAAATTTCCGTGACCGTTCCGACGGTAGAACGCGGATTGCGGCTCGTCGTTTTCTGGTCGATGGAAATAGCCGGCGACAGACCCTCGATATAATCCACATCCGGCTTGTCCATCTGTCCCAGAAACTGCCGCGCATAGGAGGACAGCGACTCCACATACCGCCGCTGTCCCTCTGCATAAATGGTGTCAAAAGCAAGCGAGGATTTTCCGCTGCCGGACAAGCCGGTCAGCACAATCAGCTTATCACGTGGAATCCACACCTCGACATTCTTCAGGTTATGCTCACGCGCTCCCTTTACATGTATATAATCCATCATTTGTCTCCCGTTTCGTCGTTCTCAAGCGCGCGAATCTGGTCGCGCAAATCAGCTGCAAGCTCAAATTCCAGCATTTTGGCCGCCTCCTTCATCTGACGGCGCAGAACGGCAATCTGTTGCAGACGCTGTGTCTTGTTCAGCTTGCGTTTGCTCATCACCGCGCCCACCTCTGTCGACGGTGCGGAAATCTCAATGACATCATGCACCTGCTTGACGATGGTCTTGGGTACGATGCCATGCTCCCGGTTAAACGCCTCCTGAACCGTGCGGCGGCGTTTCGTCTCCCGCATCGCGCGATCCATCGACGGCGTGACCGTATCGGCATACAGCACGACCCCGCCGTTTGCGTTGCGCGCCGCGCGGCCAATTGTCTGCACCAGCGAGGTTTCCGAGCGCAGAAAGCCCTCCTTATCCGCATCCAATATGGCAACCAGCGAGACCTCGGGCAAATCCAGACCCTCGCGCAGCAGATTGATGCCGACCAGCACATCAAACAGGCCGAGACGCAGGTCGCGGATCAGCTCCATGCGTTCAATCGTCTTAATGTCATGATGCAGATACCGCACGCGAATGCCCGCGTTTTCCAGATACGTCGTCAGATCCTCCGCCATTTTTTTGGTCAGCGTTGTGACGAGCACGCGTTCCCCCCGCGCCGCGCGCGTGTTGATCTCTCCGATCAGATCGTCGATCTGTCCCTCGACCGGGCGCACATCGATCTTCGGGTCGAGCAGCCCGGTCGGCCGAATCAGCTGCTCCACGATCTGGCTGGAACGGCTCTGTTCAAATTCCGCCGGCGTCGCGCTGACGTAAATCACCTGGTTGATACGCTGCTGAAATTCCTCAAAATTCAACGGGCGGTTATCCAGCGCGGATGGAAGGCGGAAGCCGTTGTCAATCAGGCTTTTTTTGCGCGCATAGTCGCCATGATACATCGCGCGCACCTGCGGCAGCGTGGCATGCGACTCATCGATAATCATCAAAAAATCCCTGGGAAAATAGTCCATCAGCGTAAACGGCGCGGAGCCGGGTGCCCTGCCGGAAATCACACGCGAATAGTTCTCAATGCCGCTGCAAAAGCCAATCTCCTGCATCATCTCCATGTCATACCGCGTGCGTTGCTCCAAGCGCTGCGCCTCGACCAGCTTATCATTCTCCCGGAACCAGGCCACGCGCTCGGTCATCTCGCGCTCGATCTCCTCCAATGCGCGCGCCATCTTTTCGGGCGCAGCAACATAATGCGACGCCGGATAGATCGCGGCGTGCTGCACCTCGCGCATGCGCGCGCCGGTCAGCGGATTGATCTCGCTGATTCGGTCGATCTCATCGCCGAAAAACTCCACGCGATACGCAAACGAATCGGTGTACACCGGCCAAATCTCCACCGTATCGCCGCGCACACGAAACCGGTTGCGCTCAAAGGCGATGTCATTGCGCTCATATTGGATCTCCGTCAGGCGACGCGCGAGCGTGTCATGCGGAATCTCCATGCCGGGGCGCAGCGACAGCACCATATTTTTATAGTCGATCGGGTCGCCCAGCGAATAAATACACGAAACCGACGCAACAATGATAACGTCCTCGCGTTCAAACAGCGACGAGGTCGCGGAATGGCGAAGACGCTCGATTTCCTCATTGATGGCGGAATCCTTTTCAATGTAGGTATCCGTCGACGCAATATACGCCTCCGGCTGATAATAATCATAATAGGACACAAAAAATTCGACGGCGTTATTTGGGAAAAACTCCCGTAATTCGGAGCAAAGCTGCGCCGCCAGCGTCTTGTTATGCGCCAGCACAAGCGTCGGCTTTTGCACCTCCTGGATGATATTCGCCATTGTGAAGGTCTTGCCGGAACCGGTCACGCCGAGCAGCGTCTGCTCGGAAAAGCCCAGCTTGATACCCTGCGCCAGTTTTTCAATCGCCTGCGGCTGGTCGCCCGACGGTTTGTATTCGGATACGATCTCAAATTTCGGCATACACTTCGCCTCCTGTGTGCCCTTCATTATACCGCATACTGCACGCAAAATCAAGAACAAATGTTCGTGTTCTATGCCGTTAAAACCGCACGATCATGGATTGGTTCATAGAGATCCATTCGTTTTGTCCGATAACGATATGATCCACCACAGGTGCTCCCAAGCTCTTGAGAAGATCGCGCAGATAGGTGGTCTCCCTGATGTCCTGCCGCGAGGGACGGCAGCTTCCGCTTGGATGATTATGTCCCAGCACGACGTTCGCCGCGTTGTACTTCATCGCGCATTGTACCAGCTTCCGCGTATCAATCAATACAGACGACGGGGTTCCCTCTCCCACCTGACACAGGCGGATAATGCGGCAATTGTTATCCAGCAGAATTGCGACCGCCTGTTCGCACGTTTTATCCACATAATAGCTCATGAGATATTCCGCGAGCTTTTCCGGCGAGTCATATTGTTTCCCCGCGACATGCGACTGGCTATAGCGTTGAAACAGCGCGGGCATCAGATGCAGCAGCGCTGCCGCGCTCTCTCCGATGCCTTCGACTTGGCATAAATCCTCCGGCTGCGCATTCAGCACGCCGGCCAGTGAGCCGAATTCATCGAGCAAGCTGTGCGCCAGCGGATTGACATCGATGCGCGGAATCGCGTAGGTCAACAGCAGCTCCAACAGCTCATGATTCTGAAAATTATCCGCGCCGTAATTGATAAACCGTTCGCGAATGCGCTTGCGGTGACCCTTGTGAACATCCGAAGTTTTGGCCTCTCCCGACATGATAGTATTTCCTTCCCCTCTCATTCCCATACATCCCGCAGCCGCGCAATGGCGGGTGCGATATCCTGCTCCGCGATACCCGCGCTGGACAGGTAAAAATCCGTTTGTCTTTCCGCATACGCGCCCAGCTGATAGGACGACATCGGTATAATATTGACATCCACCTCACGCGCCAGCGCGCACATGCGTTCCGCGTCGCTCGTTCCTAAAATCGAGACGACGACATGCAGACCCGTATCATTGGGCTGTACGATAGCGCGCGCGCCGAAATAGCGCGCAAACGCCCGCGCAATACACGTGTTTTTGTGTGCGTACATGCGGCGCAGCCGGCGTATCTGTTTTTCCAGCCGCCCCTGCTCGATAAACCGCGCCATCGTCAGCTGCTCCATTGTACTGGACGTCTGGTTATATCGCTGCGCGACGGCACGGTACTGCGCCAGCAGGCGCGGCGGCAGCACGGCATAGCTGATGCGAATGGACGGCGGCAGCACCTTGGAAAACGTCCCTAAATAAATCACGTTCCCCTCTGTATCCAGCGCGGAAAGCGTCGCAAGCGGTTTGCCTGTATACCGCAGCTCGCCGTCATAGTCATCCTCAAAGATGACGGCGTCATGCTCCTGCGCCCAGTGCAGCAGCTGCACGCGCTTTTCATGCGTCAAGCTCGCGCCGGACGGAAACGAATGCGACGGCGAAATATACAGCATATTGGCATCCGACTGCTCCAGCTGCGCAAGATCAATGCCCGTCGCGCTGCCGCGTACGAATACGGTGTCATAGCCATGGTCGGCAAACACGCGATAGCCCTTGCGAAAGCCCGGATCCTCAAATGCAATGCGCTGACAGGATTTATCGAATATCTCACACAGTAAACCAAGCAGGCTCTGGATACCCGCGCTGATGACAACATGCTGCGCGTCCGTATACACGCCGCGCCCCGCAGACAAATACCGTGCGATCTGCTCGCGCAGCGCAGGCTCGCCCTGATTATCGCCATAGCCAAGAAATGGCGTGCTGTCCGACATCACAGCGCGCGAGAGCTTGCGCCAGATATCAAAATCAAACAGCGCGGGATCCATCTGCTTGCCGGAAAAATCATAGCGGTAACGCTTCGGCTCAGGCAGCGGTTCGGCTGGCTGCACAGGCGGCCTGCGGTGCGGCACATCGTTGACGTAATAGCCGCTCTGCGGCACACAACTGACAATACCGTCCGCGCACAGATGTTCATAGGCCGCCTCGACCGTCGTGCGGCTGACAGCAGAGTCCCGTGTCATCTGCCGGATGGACGGCAGACGTGTGCCAGGCGACAGCCGTCCCGCCTCAATGTCTGCCCGAATGCGCTGATACAGCTGGAGATACAGCGGCCGTTTCATCGTACCACCCGAACCGATTCCGGTTCATGAATGCGCCCGCGCGCACGCTCCATCACCTGTGCGCAAAACGCGCTGTCGCGCAGCGCCGGAAACGGTGTGACCGGCTCCGGCGCACCGTTATGACTGCGCAGCGATTTGCCCATCCATATGACATCCCGCCATTTTCCAAACTTATACATGCTCTTTTCATACGCACCCATTTTTTCAAAGCCCATGGCCGAATGAAACGCAAAGCTGCGCGGATTCGGACAGGTGATACCGATAAAAATATTATAATAGCCCTGTCGTACCAACAGCTCGAACAGCGCCTGATACAGCGCGGACGCGATGCCGCGCCGGTGGAATCCCATGCGCGTATAGATGGACGTTTCGCACGACCACTGATAGGACGCACGCCTGCGATGCGGCGATGCATAGCCATAGCCCACAATCTGCCCGTCGATCTCACAGCACAGCCACGGGGTTTTCGCTGTGTACGTGCGGATGCGTTCGGTAAACTCCTCCAGACTCGGCGGGTCATACTCGCTCGTAACCGTTGTGTTGATGACATAGGGCGTATACAAATCCAGCATTTCCCGGGCGTCTGCCTCGGTTGCCGGACGAATAATAATCTGATTCACGCAAACAAACTTCCTTATTGATAGCATCGTTATGATCTGTTTTATTGTAGCATCCCCTTGCCTGTGCGGTCAACATTTCCAGTCAAACATCTATCAATTTCAAGCAAAAATGACGTCACATCTGCGGTTTCCGCACCGGCTCGGACCGGAAATGTT
This sequence comes from uncultured Butyricicoccus sp., assembly GCA_964513445.1. Lineage (GTDB taxonomy): Bacteria > Bacillota > Clostridia > Oscillospirales > Butyricicoccaceae > Butyricicoccus_A. The sequence goes on from CAZEMM010000001.1 coordinate 107,220, forward strand.
TGCATTGCTTCGACAAATGGGGTATACTTATAAATTGGTGTGATAACACGTAAATGACGCCTTCCCCCATCGCGGCAGGCTGAACTGAGGTAGGATAACATGATTTACAACAACGTTTTGGAAGCAATGGGACACACGCCGGTCATCCGTCTCAACCGCATCTGCGAGCCGGACAGCGCACAAATTCTGGTCAAATTTGAGGGGCTGAATGTCGGCGGCTCGATTAAGACGCGAACCGCATATAATATGATTGCCGACGCGGAGGCAAAGGGCCTGCTCCATCCGGATTCTATCATCGTGGAGCCGACCAGCGGCAATCAGGGCATTGGCCTGGCTCTCATCGGCGCAGTGCGCGGCTACAAGACGGTCATCATTATGCCGGATTCCGTCAGCGAGGAGCGCCGCAAGCTGGTGCGCCACTACGGCGCGGAGGTGATTCTGATCCATGACGCCGGCGATATTGGCAAATGCATTGACGAGTGCTTACAGACCGCGCTGCGCATGGCGGCGGAAAACCCCAATGTCTATGTGCCGCAGCAATTTGAAAATCCGGCAAACCCGGACGTCCACCGCAGCCAGACCGCGCTGGAAATCCTGGCACAGGTTGACGGCCCGATCGACGGCTTCTGCTCCGGCATTGGCACGGGCGGCACGATCACGGGCATCGGCGAGGTCCTGCGCGAGAAAAATCCTCATATGACCATCTGGGCAGTCGAGCCGGAGCACGCGGCAATTCTGGCGGGCGGCACCGTCGGCACGCACTTGCAGATGGGCATTGGCGACGGCCTGATTCCCGGCATTCTCAACACGGAAATTTATAACAACATTTACATCGTATCCGACGAGGAAGCCATTCAAACGGCAAAGGACCTCTCCCGTCTGGAGGGGCTGATGTGCGGCATTTCCAGCGGCACCAACGTCGCGGCGGCGCGCAGGCTGGCAAAGGTCCTCGGTCCGGGAAAAACCGTCGTCACTGTCCTGCCGGACACGGCGGAGCGCTATTTCAGCACACCGCTGTTTCAGGATGAAAGATAATGAAAACCAATTTTTTCAAATCTGTCCCCTGTATATTTTATTTGGCCTGAGCAAACACTGATATCGAGGTGATATCGGATGAAAGATGATTGCGCATTGTTAAACCATATCCGACAGACGACCGAAATGGGTGTCAGCGGCATCGACTCCGTCATGGACTATGCCGAGGGGACATTCCGTCAGGCGCTGGAGCAGCAACGCGCGGAATATGCCGAAATGCATCACAAGGCGGACGAACTGCTCAAACAGCGCAACGGACAGTCAGAGGACATCGGCGCGTTCGCCAAATGGTCCAGCGAGCTGTCCTCGGGCCTGAAAACCATGATGGACTCCTCCCAATCCAATCTGGCGAACATGATGATTCAGGGCAACACCATGGGTGTGACCAAAAGTCTGCAAACCATCCGCGATTATCAAGGCGACGACCACGCAGTGATGAAGCTGGCGCACAAGCTGCTGGATACCGAGCAGGCCAATATCGAACAGATGAAGCAATATCTCTAAAAGGACATCGCTCCCGCAATGCTTTGCGCATATGCTCCCTTTATACGAAAGCACGCTGTGTTTTTTTTGATAAAGGGAGTATTTTTCTGTCCAAAAAGGGTGTATAATGGCAGGAAAAGCCCGTGATGGAATCGTATCCCTGCGGCGCAATCCATCTGATCTGGAGAATCTTTTATGAACAATATCATTGAAATTGCGGACTTTTCCGCACCCGAGCTGGATGTATATGCTCGCCTGAGTGAGGCGCAGCTGCTCAACCGCGAGGCGCCCGAACGCGGGATGTTTATCGCGGAAAGCCCCAAGGTCATCACACGCGCGCTGGGCGCGGGCTACACACCGGTTTCCATGCTGGTCGAGCGCAAGCATGTGGCAGGCGAAGCTGCGCCCCTCATTGCGCGGTGCGGCAATATTCCGGTATACACAGCGGAATTTGATGTGCTGACGCAGCTGACCGGCTTCCAGCTGACGCGCGGAATGCTGTGCGCCATGCTGCGCCCGCCGCTTCCGGCCGTGTCTGACGTATGCGCAGATGCGCGCCGCATCGCGGTTCTGGAAAACGTCATGAACCCCACCAATGTCGGCGCAATCTTCCGCTCCGCCGCGGCGCTCGGCATTGACGCGGTTTTGCTCACGCCCGCATGCAGCAATCCGCTCTATCGCCGCGCCATCCGCGTCAGTATGGGCAATGTCTTTCTCATTCCGTGGACCTTTCTGCACGAGGAGGACTGGACAACGCAGCTTCGCGGCATGGGTTTCCGCACCGCCGCCATGGCGCTGCGCGAGGATTCCCTGCGCATCGACGACCCACGGCTGGCAGCAGAGGACAAGCTTGCCATCGTACTGGGCACAGAGGGCGACGGGCTGGCCGCCTCTACCATTGCACACTGCGACTACACCGTTCGCATCCCCATGTCACACGGTGTGGACTCCCTCAATGTTGCAGCCGCAAGCGCCGTCGCGTTTTGGCAGCTGGGGCGGCACGAATCACAATGAGAATCGAGGTAACAACATGTATTTGACAACGAAGCGACTGCTGCTGCGTCCGTGGCCGGAATCGGACGCGCCTTGGCTGTACGAATATGCCAAAAGTTCGGAGGTCGGGCCGATTGCCGGCTGACCCCCGCACACCAGCGTGGAAAACAGCCTGGAAATCATTCAAACCGTGCTGTCCGCTGATGAGACCTACGCAGTCGTACCCAGAAACGAAAATCACGCGGTCGGCAGCGTCGGCCTGATGATCGGCAGCGCAAGCAATCTCTCATTGCCTGACAATGAGGGCGAGATCGGCTATTGGATTGGCGTCCCGTTTTGGGGACAGGGCCTGATTCCGGAGGCAACGCGCGCGCTCATTCATCACGCCTTTGTCGATTTACAGCTGCAAACACTGTGGTGCGGCTATTTTGACGGCAACCACAAATCCAAACGGGTACAAGAAAAATGCGGCTTTCGCTACCATCACACTAACCGCGATGTTGATTGGCCGCTGATGCACGATGTGCGCACCGAGCACATCACCCGGCTGACCAGGCGGAATGGCTCCGACAAAAAGACGGTATCTGCCATGTGCCCACGAAACCGATGCCGCCTGATTTATTTATGACAGTGCCGCCGTACGCTGAACCGCTGACGCAATAATGAAATTGGAATCTGCACCGCTGTCGGAGACGTCTGCCGTTACTGCCACAGTCTCCCCGTCGGCGTAGTCCTGCGCCTGTTCAGTCAAAAAGGTGAGATCCGCGCCGTCCTGTGTCCGCAGCGTCAGGGTATTGCGCGTCGTCCCCTGCACCGTGCCGGTAAATTCAGCTGCCTGCGCTGCGGTATACGGATCGTCATCCTCCACCTCTATGACGCACAGATTTGAGAGATTCCCCAACTCACCCGTATAGGTGATGCGCACAGTGTTGCCGCAATGCAGTCCGCTGCGATACTGCTGTCTGGCGCGCTCGATCGGCAATGTATAAGCGATCCCGTCAACGTCCACGGTCAGCGTGCGCATGGCGGCATCTCTGACCGTCCCGCACACCACCTGCTGCTGTGTTTGAGTGACCGGATCGCCGCTGTCCGCCGGTACGTCATCCGTCTGCTGAACAAGCGGCTGCACTGGCTGCTCTGATACCACATTGCTCTCATACAGATAGCCCTCCTGTCCGTTATACAGCATACGGCACCAGCCGTTGTCAGATCGTCCCGTGCAGATAACCGTTTCCCCTGCTTCTATCAAACCGACTGCCGCGCTGTCCACGCAGGCAGAAGCATATATCGTACTGTCCGCCGCCGCATAGACCGTCTCAAGAGCCGAATGAAACCGCATGTTCTTCTGCGCGCGTCCAATCACCTGCGCATCGTTATCCGTGACGTGCGTAACGTGAACGCCCGTCGTCTCTTCTGCATCGATTGTCCCCTGATAGGTCAGTACGATCCAATTGCCCGGCTGCATCCCATTTTCGTAAAGCATCTCGCAGTTGCCAATGGCAAACGTCAATGCGACGCCGTCGTTGCGCTTGAGCGTCACAGTTTGCAGCGTCTGGCTGACCAGCACGCCAACGACCTGATTCTCCTCCTGCTCGGTGGACGCATCGCCCTCGTCCGCTACCGACTGCACTGTCACATCGGACATCGGGGCAGATGCGTCCAATTCTCCGTCATACGTCACGACGACCGCATCGCCAGTAACCAAACTGGCTGTTTCAAGCTGCGCATCCGACACATCAAAGACATATTTGGTGTCATTTGCGATGACCTCCATCGTGCTGCCGGAAAAGGCCGTCAACGTCGCCGACAGCCTGTTGTGCTCATCCGCAGTCGGTTGCTGTGTGTCAGCTGCCGCGCTGCCGGCTGCCGTTTCCTGCTCTTCGCCGCAGCCCGCCAGTACGGCGACAATCGTGAGCAGCACGACAAATGCGGGCGTTCTCCATCCTCTCATCCGTTCACCTGCCTGTTCCGCATCCTGTATCGCTCTGATGGTACGAGTATACCATATTTTGCACGTCACTGCACGTTTTTCTCTATCAGGCCGGAAATATAAAAACCGCCCAAAGCAAAAGCTCTGAGCGGTCGGACTGGTTGCCAAGAAAGGGTTTGAACCCTAAAAACAGCGCCAAAGGCAACACCGCATAATCTCTCTTACCGATTATTATACCAAATTATACCAAATTATTCCATATAAAAATGCAATCAACCTTTAAAAAATGTGTTGACAAATACGAAACATGAGTGTATGATACTAGCAGGAAGTAAATCTACAATTCCTATGTGTTTATGGGTATTTGACGGAGGAAAATCAAATGAAAAAAGAAATGCGTTGTCGTACCTGTTGGAATTTAATGCGAAAAAGGGTTCACTGCTGTCCGCACATGTGATTGACTGAATGCAAAAAGCATAGGAAGATCGAAAAAATGGCAGAACAGTACGGTACTGCTTATAAATTATCAGATGCTGACTAAAAGAGATTTGAGGCACTAACAGAGGAGATCTGTATCCGCTGTAGTGCCTCTTTTATTTTATCGTTTTTGAGAAAGAGGTGCCAAGATTCTTTGATATGCGGCCATCTTGGGCGGAATGCACCCTTGGACTGGATGACAGAAAGGAGCGGATGACGTGCCAAAGGAAAGCAATAAGCCGGCGATCGGCAAAAAGCAGATTAAATTGATTCAGGAAATAGCAGAAGACGTTTTATATGGTTCCATCACTCTGGTGTTTCAAAATGGTGTTCTTGTACAGATTGATCGGAATGAAAAGATGCGTATTTCAGGCGATCTGAAAGCGACGAAGCAGGAACGCAGTATTCATGATAAAAAGACTAACTATTAAAAGTCAAGCGATAAACTCAAAAAATGTTGTGAATAGA
>CAZEMM010000002.1:0-58885 GCA_964513445.1 uncultured Butyricicoccus sp.
CTTCATTTCAGATAGCAACTCTGTCGGAGTAACAGGCGATGCTATGCCCCGCGTGTGCTGTCATTCTTTATGGAAGTCTCTCATTCTTGTAGTTTGGTGTGCCGGGACACACTTCTAACTACAAGGGCCATTTTGCTAACCGTAGTTAGCAAAATGGCCGCACGAAATGACGCATTTGTCAAGTCCTTTTTTTGAAATATTACGAAAAAACATCCCCCTACATCTCAATTCCTGAGTGTAGGGGGACGCGTCAGCTTAACTTACTGACATTGAGATAAACGGTCGCCTTTTTTGTAAAGTTTATCACTTATTAGCCAGTTTCTGTAATTTTTCGCGACGGGCATTCAATTCTGCCCGCATCTTGTCAGCACAGGAATCCAGCTTCCAGAATACATTTGTGAACGCAAGCAGGATGCACAGAACAATTGGAATCCACATATAGCAGAACTGGATGCTATGTTGAGCGGTGAGAGACTGGGTGGAGAGTTCTCCGTTATATCCGTTCATGCCCAGATAAAGTCCGATGACCCAGCTCGCAAGACCCATACTGGCTTTGACGAACAGGCCCTGGAACGCGGCAATGGTACCGGAGATGCTGCGGTTTTTCTTCCACTCAGAGTAGTCGATCGCGTCAGGCTGCATTGCAAATACGGTTCCGAATATGCCATAGATGCCAAGACCAGTGATGACAAGCCCAATGAGCTGGCAGGCAACGGAGGTCTGGTTGATGAGAATGAGGATATCTCCAACCAAATAGATGCCTATGGACAGGAATAGAATATTCCGTTTGCCGAATTTACCCTCTAGCCGCGGCAGGCACAGCAGCATGGGCAGACCGGACAGGATGCCCAGAAAACCCACCAGCGTGGCGAGATCCTCACGCTGAAGATTGTACTTAAAGAAGTAGATGACCGTGGTAGAACGCACCACATACAGGGCAAAATACAGGAAGTTGAAGATCATCACCAGCCAGGCTTGCCCGGTCATAGCTTTGATGTTCTCAATGAGTGAGCTGTTCTCGTTCTTAACAGATGGGGGCACAACCTCTTCTGTGCTTGCAAAGGTGAGAAAGAAAATCAGCATAGCCGCAATGCCGTAGATACCCATGACAATGACCCAAGCTTTGGGACTTTTAAACGGGTCAGCGACGAGAGGATCCACTATGCTGCTCACGAACTTTACAAAAGGAGTGGTAATGGACATGACGATGGCAGTGCCCAGCAGCGCGCAGACCATGCGGGTGGTTACCAGAATGTTCCGCTCATTGGGGTCTGCGGACAAACGTGGTACGATTGTGTTCAGAGGGATATTGACGACGGTATAGGCTGTACACAGCAGACAGTACGTGACATAAGCCCAGACCAGCTTACCGCTCTGGCTCAGATCAGGAACAATAAAGGTCAGCACAGTGAACACCGCAAAGGGCACTGCACCGATGACGAAGTAAGGTCGTCCCTGTCCCCATCTGGTATGAGTCTTATCCACGATCATGCCCATGGCGGTATCGGTGCAGGCGTCTACCAGCTTGGTTACCAGCATCATCGTACCGGCCGCCGCGGCGGCAATGCCGAAAACGTCGGTGTAGAAGATCAGCAGGTAGGAGGACATGGTGCTGAACACCAGGTTGCAGCCCAGATCACCAATGCCATAGCCGATTCGCTTTCCCCATTTACTTTTCATAAGAACCTCCCTTATCGCAGGACGCTAAGCGCCTTCATATCATCCTTTAAATGTCGGTAGATAGACTTGTAGACCTCAAAGTATTTGTCATACTGGGCGTGATGGGCCGGGTCAGGATTCAACGGCTTGTCCAGCACCTGCCAGGTCTTGACCTCATCATAGGTCAACAGGCCCGTGCCGATCCCAGCCAGTATCACATCACCCATGTTAGCCTCCACATCGTTCTTCGGACAAACCACTGGATAGCCTGTGACATCCGCGAATATCTGCCGCCACAATTTCGACTTGGTGACACCGCCTGCCAGCAGAATGTACTGCCCCAAATTTTCTCCCGTGGCATTCATTGCGTCCCGCAGGGAGTAGGCTACCGCTTCCAAAAAAGCTCGGTACAGATGCGCCTTGGTGTGGGCCAGAGAAAGCCCAACAATCGTACCCTTGGCATCGGAATCCCAGATCGGGCTGCGTTCCCCCATAAAGTAGGGCAGCACAATGAGCCCCTCACTGCCTACTGGGATTTTGGCCGCCTGTTCATTGAGCACATCGTAGGCATTGGGACCGCCCTCCCGCTCTGCTTTGAATTCTGCCTCGCACAGCGTATTGCGGAACCATTTCACAATAGCCCCTGCTGTCGCACCGCCTGCGAAATAGTAGGACAGTTCCTTCGCTTTGTAGAGATAGGGCCAAATTATCAGTCCTTGCCCCTTTACGGGCTTGTCCGAAATCAGCGCGGCACACATGGAAGTCCCAATTGCCGCAGCATACACGCCCGGTTCAAACACACCAAGGCCGATATTCGCCGCGCCGCAATCGATACCGCCTGCCACAACAGGCATACCCTTCCAAAGGCCCAATTCCTCAGCCGCTTCAGCGGTTAGTCCTCCCACAATATCGGTTGATTCAACCAGTCTTTGTGGCATCATGTCTAAAGGAATGCCCATCGCGTCAAGCATTTCCTGCGACCATGTACGGGTGTTCATATCGAAAATTCCACCGATGTTCCCGGCAGAGGAGTAGTCGATTGCAACTTCACCGGTAAATTTGTAGATCACATAGTCGTTTGGCGGCAGGAAAAGCTTTGTCTTCGCCCAGTTTTCCGGCTCGTTGCGTTTCATCCAGAGCATTTTGGTATAACCATAGTAGGGATCCGCTCCGTTTTGGGTGATTTCAAGCAAACGCTGATTGCCTATCTTTTCCAGCACCCAATCGCTCTCCTGTTGGGCGCGGCGATCCATCCAGATCATACAAGGGCGGACGGGCTTCATATCCGCGTCCAGCGGGATTCCGGAGCCGCCATAAAGCCCGCTGATTGCGATAGCCTTGATGTCTTCTGCGTCTATACCGGATTTATCCACTGTGTTTTTGATGGATGTCTTGACTGCCTCAAGCCATACATCCGGCCACTGCTCCGCCCAAAGGGACTGCGGTGTGAGTACATCGGTTTCCTGCAAATTCTGAGATATCACATTGCCTTTCAGGTCAGTCAAAATTGTTTTTGTGCCAGATGTACCAATATCAGTACCAAGCAGATATTTCATACCTTTTCTTCCTTTCTGCGTATTAGGGAACCATCTGTTTCCCTTCGATCAGTCCCTAGGCAGTTTGCGGCTAAGGCTGCAAAACAGCTCAGGGAGACGATCACTTACGGTTTTCGTGTTGCGTGGCTTTAAAAGCAGGTGAACGCGCCATCAACAATGAAATCGGAACCAGTTGCAAAGCTGCTGGTATTACCTGCCAGATAAACACATATGGCTTGCAGCTCTTCCGGTTTCCCAAGACGGCCCATAGGCGCCATCGCATTCCACTGAGCGATCAGGGGCTTGAGGGTTTCAGAGGATAGGGTAAGATCGGTGCCGATGTATCCGGGGCTGATGCTGTTAACCCGCACGCCTCGCTTGGCCCACTCTACGGCCAGAGACTTGGTGAGCTGGATCACGCCGGCTTTGGACGCATTATAAGCGCACTGAGGCTGGGGCACATTGACGATATGCGCGGACATAGAAGCAGTGTTGATGATTGATCCGCCGCCATGGGAGAGCATATATCTCCCTGCGATGGTGTCGGTCAGAAAGATGCTGTTGAGGTTCACGTCGATGTTCTTTTTCCACTGCGCGTAGGTCATTTCATCTGCTGCCGCATTGATGCAGATACCGGCGTTGGCGTGGCAAAAGTCCAGACCGCCCAGCTGCGCCACCACTGTATTCACCATGTCCTGCACCTGCGCCTCGTCTGTCACGTCGCACCTCAGGGCGATGACCTTGCGTCCGGTGTCCTGAGCAATTTTCTGCGCGGTATCCTGAGCTGCCTCCAGATCCAGATCCACGATAGCGACATCTGCTCCTGCCTCAGCAAATGCAGTGGCAGTGCATTTGCCAATGCCTCTGGCCCCGCCGGTGACGAAACCCTTCTTGCCGTCCAGCTTCATCTTTTCGATGATGTTCATAATACTTCACCTCATTCTTAAAATTCATTATATAAAATCATTTTATATAATGTGACTAGATAATAACACGGAGATTATGCAATTACAAGTGGCAAAACAGCTAATATTTTGGAATTTTTTTGTGCATAATGCCACATCTCCTTTGTATGCCACCTTTTAAATCGCAAATGATCGTTGATTTTATCTTTAAAATAAGTTATAATCATTTTGCCAAATGAAGCTATAAAAAGAAGGGAAATATGTGGAAAAGATTTCAATGAATGATATCCGTAAGAAAAATTACTCTGACGTATATCGCCTGATCTATAAAGAGCGCCGTTTATCGAAATCCAAGATTGCCGCTATGTTGGAAATGAGCCCGCCGACTGTAACCCAGCACCTGACTTCTCTTATGGATGAGGGGTTAATTCAGAAACAAGGCCAGATGACATCTGGCATAGGACGGAAAGCGGTCGCTTATGCACCGTGTACGGCTGCACGTATTGCGATAGGGGTAGAGGTTTTGCCCGAACATGTTTGCGTTCTGGCACTCAACCTGTATGGCGATATGGTTGCAAAAAAAGAAGCCCACCTGATTTTTTCTCAGGAAGACTCCTATTTTTTTGAGTTAAGTCAAATTGTCCTTGCTCTTGTGCAAAGTGCGCATATTGAAAACAGTTCCGTTTTGGGAGTAGGAATCGGAATGCAGGGGCTTGTGTCGGAGGATGGGAAAAAGATGCTTTATGGGAAAATTCTGGATTGTACCGGGCTTACCATTCAGCCGCTTCAGAAACTGCTCCCTTGGCCAGTTCAATTTATCCACGATGTCGAATGTGCCGCTGAACTAGAATTATGGCGCAATCCGAAACTGACAAACGCCATTTATCTTTCTCTGGGCGCTCACCTGGGCGGCGCGATTATTACACAGGGCAATATTCAACGGGGACGTACCGGACGGACGGGGACAGTAGAGCATATGACATTAGTGCCTGACGGTCGGCAATGCTATTGCGGGAAACACGGATGTATGGAATGCTACTGTTCCGCAGCGGCTCTGCTGGAACCTGAAGAACAGTTAAATGACTTCTTTCAATTGCTGCGACAGGGAGATGAGAAGCACACTGTACGCTGGATGGAATATATGAACTACCTTGCGATGGCTATCAATAATCTGCATATGGTTCTCGACTATACCATCGTTTTGGGTGGACATATTGCGCCCTATTTGAATCAGGCAGATTTAGGTATTCTGTTTTCAAAAATAAAAAGCCGTACTGCTTTCCCGGAGGAGGAGAATTTTCTACTGCTTGGCGTACCTGAAAACGATGCCATAGCCTCTGGCGCGGCAATTCCATATATTCGTTCTTTTTTGGCTTCAATCTGAGCCATCGATCGAATGAAGAATAATCCCATAGAAAAAGCACGCAGAGTTGCTCCCTGCGTGCTTACAGCCTATCGAAAAAGCCACCTTGCGGTGACTTTTTCTGTTATAATAAGAATGACGATGCATGCATTCGAACGATTTGGCGCCCGTTCGACCATAAGAAAACAGTATATCGCAGCTTGAAGAAGAACAAAAATGGCTGTACGGCCATGATCTCCGCGCCAAAGCCATACTCGCCGGCAAGCGCCGTCGAAAGGTTTTCGCAACATTGTTATAGCCCGATAGCCTTCAGCGCCTGATCGAAATCCCCGATAATGTCTGCCGGTTCCTCAAGACCAACGCTGAATCGGATAAAGCCCTTCCTGAATTTTTCGGGATACAGATTGATACGCTCATCATAGCTCGGCTGCGGAAAAATCAAGCTCTCATCATGTCCGAGAGAAACTGCAAACGTAACGATTTTCAGCTTTGCGCAGAAACGCTCCACTGTTTTGTCATCCGCATTTACCCCGAAAGAAATCACGCCGCCGTATCCGTTTTTCATCTGCTTTTTTGCAAGCCTGTGTCCCGAATTGCTGGGGAGTCCGGGATAAGAAACGAAGGTGACATTCTCCCGTTGTTCCAGCCATTCGGCAATCTTCTGCGCAGATTCATTGATGCGCTGCATACGAAGAGGGAAGGTAACAGATCCGCGGAATATTTGCCATGCATTGAACGGGCTGATGACGGAGCCTACATTGACCTGCGCCTCGTAGCGGATGCGATCCATTGTTTCCAAATTGTTGGATATGATCGCGCCTCCCTGCGCATCTCCGTGCCCGTTGATAAATTTCGTCAGTGCCTCAACGACATAATCTGCGCCAAGCTCCAACGGCTTTTGGTTCAGAGGGGAGGCAAAGGTGTTGTCTACAGAAAGTACAGCGCCGTTTTCATGGGCAATTCTTGCAATTTCCGCAATATCGGTGACGCCAACGGTCGGATTATCGGGCGTTTCGATATGCACAAGGCGCGTTCCGGGCGTGATTGCTTTTCGCACCGCATCTAAATCCGTCATATCCACCATCACGGTTTCCACATTGAACTTCCGATTGAATAGCTCATGGAACATCCGATAAACCGCCATATAGCTCACATTTGGATAAACCACACGATCCCCTGATTTTAAAAGCGTCCAGAAGAGAGCGTGCAATGCGGCAACGCCGCTTGCAAGAACGATTGCATCGTCTGCGTCGTGCAGGGCTGCAATTTTCTCCTCAAGCCAGTGCTGATTCGGATTGCCGTTTCTTGCGTACATCAGCAGGTCTGTAGACGAGTAGTTGACCTGCGATAAATCGTCGGGTAGTTTGAAGCTATTCGCCATATGGAGCGGACGCCGTACCGCACCTGTCTCTGCATCGTAGTCAGTGCCTGTATGCACCGCCTGCGTTGTAATATCATATTCTTGAAATTTGTTCTCTTTCTTCGACATGACGCTTGTCTCCTCATCCGTGCAGGTATCTTGCGTTGTATTCCATGTTGATTTCCGCTATTTCCTTCTCGCCGTCAATGTATGGCTGGTACATTTTGAACGGGTCGCCGCCGCCAAGGCAGCAGGAGGAACAATTTTCACAGCCGCCTCCGCCGCAATCCAGCGACTGCCGGATTATCTGCTCCCGCTCTTTTTTTGTCGTATCCTTAATCAGTAAGCTTTTCATTACATATACTCCTTATTTTACCAAATCCTTTATTACCTCTCCGGCCAGAATCAATCCCGCTACAGAGGGAACAAACGCCGTGCTTCCGGGAATATCCCGACGCTCCGTGCATTTATGCTTTGCTCCCGGCGGGCAGATGCAATGTGTCCGGCAGCTGATGCTCATATCTTCAATCGGCCGGATTGGTTTTTCGGTAGAATATACGACTTTCAGTTTCCTGATGCCCCGTTTTTTGCATTCGTGCCGCATGACCTTTGCAAGCGGACACATGGATGTCTCATAGAGATCTGCCACTCGAAATTTGGTCGGGTCAAGCTTGTTTCCAGCTCCCATACAGCTGATAACCGGCACGTGGCATTTTTGCGCCTGCATAACGATGTCCAGCTTTGCCGTGACCGTGTCCACCGCATCTATAACATAGGAATACGCTGAGAAGTCGAACTCGTTCGCTGTTTCCGGCAGATAGAAGCACTTTCTAACCTCTACCTGCGCATCAGGATTGATTTCCAGGATTCGTTCCTTCATTGCATCCGCTTTATACCTTCCGACCGTCTTTCTGGTCGCAATGATCTGCCGGTTCAAATTCGTCAGGCAGACCGTATCGTCATCTACCAGCACGAAGGAGCCGACTCCGCTGCGGGCAAGCGCCTCTACTGCAAAGCCGCCCACACCGCCGATGCCGAAAACGGCAACGTTTGCCCGATAGAGCTTTTCCATATTGTCACTGCCAAGGAGCAGCTGCGTCCTTGAAAATCGATTCAACATAGGCATTCCTCCGTTGCAGCTTTGTTCGCTTGATCTGCTGCGTCTCCTTTTGATGCCGCAGCATCATAGACATCTAAAAAGTGATGCTTTTCCCCGTTCTGCTTATAAGAGATTACGGTATCCAGACACACATTTTCCACGCTCCTGAAAATATGGCTTTCCACGTCAGGGTTAGTCTTTTTCAATTGCGCAATCAACAGCTTTGTCTCCATTCGCTTAGATTTAGTCCGCCCGTTTGGATCACAGGTGGAACAGGTATCGGTAAAATGACAGGCGCATTGGATGAAGCTCAGCTCATTGGCATCACGCCAGCGTTTGATATCGGCCTCTCGCACCAGATACATCGGGCGAATCAGCTCCATTCCCTCAAAATTTGTGCTGTGCAGCTTCGGCATCATCGTCTGAACCTGACCGCTGTAAAGCATCCCCATGAGAATAGTCTCAATCACGTCATCGTAGTGGTGCCCCAAGGCAATCTTATTGCAACCGAACTCCTTTGCCTTTGCGTACAGATAGCCTCTGCGCATTCTGGCGCATAGATAGCAGGGAGATTTTTCTTCATTGTAAACAATATCAAAAATTTTTGTCTCAAATATTGTGATTGGAATGCCGAGAAGCCTTGCGTTATGCTCGATTACCTTGCGATTTTCTTCACTGTAGCCCGGATCCATCACCAGGAATACCAGTTCAAAATGGCAATGCCTGTGACGCTGCAATTCCTGAAAGAGCTTCGCCATCAGCATGGAGTCCTTGCCGCCGGATATACAGACGGCAATCTTATCATTCTCTTTCACAAGTTCATAGGTTTTGACCGCTTTTGCAAACGGGGAAAAGAGCCGTTTATGCCAGGCCTTGCGCAGCCCCTGTTCAATCCGCGCTTGTTTCTCTGTATTTTTTTCCTGTTCCAGCTTGCTTCTGATCCAGCCCATATAGCCGTCCCGCAGGCTATAAGCAACAACGCCAAGCGCCCGCAGCTCTTCCACAGAAGCCATACTGAGCAAGCCTCTGGAACAGTATACAACCACGCCTTTCCCTCGGGCAAATTCCTCTGCGTGCGAGGGAAGGCTCTGCTGCGATACGGCGGTTGCTCCCGGGATCAAGCCATAAGCTATACTCAAGTCATCCCGAATATCAATCAGCTGAAAGCCTTCATTGATTTTTTCCGTTAATTCCTCCGCGGATATTTCCCATTCAGTTGGCATTCGCTTTTTCCTCCGACAGCGTCTCGTTCATACTTCCCGTGCGATATCCGCCTAAATCCAATGTAACATAGGCGAATCCGACTTCCTTGAGGCGGGAATAAATGCGGAGACGGTTTCTCTCCTGCATCAAGAGCGGAAACTCCTCCGGCAGAACCTCAATTCTTGCAACGGTATTCTTATCCTGCCCGTGAATCCGCACGCGCACCTGATGAAAGCCCATATTCAAAAGGAACTGCTCCGCCTTGTCCACCATACCGAGCCTTTTTTCATCGATGGTTTCGCCATAGACAAACCGAGATGACAGGCAGGCGAAGGATGGCTTGTCCCATGTAGGCAAGCACTGTTCTCTGGAAAGCAGGCGGATTTCGTCCTTGGTAAGCTGCGCATAACGCAGAGGACTGGTTATGCCAAGCTCTTCAACTGCGACCAGCCCCGGACGATAATCGCCAGTATCATCAATATTAGAGCCTTCCGCTACCTCTGCAATGTTATTTTCTTTCGCAATATTTAGGATCTTTTCAAACAGTTCACGCTTGCATAGGTAGCATCTGTTTTTCGGATTCTGGCGGAAACCGGCAATGTCCAGCTCCTCCGATTCCACGATGATATGGCGGATACCTTTCTCCGCGCAGAATTTTTTTGCCTCCTCCAGTTCCCGCTTCGGGAAAGAACAGGAAGATGCGGTAACAGCAATAACCTTGTCTCCAAGCACATCCACAGCCGTTTGCAGCAGGAACGTAGAATCCACGCCGCTGGAAAATGCGACAGCAACGCTGCCAAGGCTTTTCAGGTACTTTTGCAATTTCTGGTATTTATTATGGACTTTATCTATTTTCATTTTCTCATTCATGTTTGCGCCCCTCTCTGAATGACATTGCCGTCAAGGACAATTTCTCCGGCATTCAGCACAGCTGTCCCAGACATGGCCTTGTCGCATTTCGTTATGCGCCACAGACACGCTGCCATCCTCGCGGGCTGTTATCCGATATGAAGCTGTAAAGCTTCAAATTTGTATTCACTCATGGCAATGCTCTATTGGTTAGATCATATCGGTTCAAGCATTTTCCTTGTGATGTTTCGCCTTTGACAAAAAACAGGAGCTTATAAAAGCTCCCGGAATGGCGGACGATATACGGATAGACCAGGCCGCTCAAACGTGCTGAAGAGCAAGCATGACTGTGCCCTGTCATATAACAAGCCCAAGAGTTTAGCATTCTACAACACATGAAGCAGTTGTTTCCTTATAAACGAATGCTGCCATCGCTTTTCTCCTTCTGAATGGCCTGCTCAGATTCAACAAATGTATTATAGACCCAATTGCCTATTATGTCAATAGGTGTTTTGGGAATTGAAAATTCCATCTTGTTTCTCCTATGCGGACATTTTGAGAGGTATCCTGATCGTTGTTCACGGTCAGGATTTCTTTTGACTCTTTACGTGGGGTTCCTTGTATTCTGCTGATCTCTGCGTTAATCCGATTCAATCTCGTAAGTGAATCCGGCACTGGTGATCGCCTGAATCGTATCTGCAATTCCCTGCCCGCCCGCGGTAAGATATCCGGAAGCAAAAATGGAATTCACGACACGCAGAAGATTCTTTTCTTCTCCCTTGAAATAAATCTCTCGCCCCGCAGCACAACGGAGATCCGACTCCGGCACCAGAAGTCTTGCCAGACATAAAACCTTCATGCAGTAAGAAGTCGTGAGCGTGGAAATATCCGCATTTTCAAGCGGAGTTCCCTGAATCGGAAGCAAAAAGTTAATCGGAAGCGCTTCCGGCCTGATTTCCCGCAGTTCCAGAAGCATATCCACAACATCCTCTTTGCTTTCTCCCATGCCTATAATACCGCCGCTACAGATTTCAAATCCCAGACGCTGTAGCATATGTATATTTTCCACGCGCTGTTCAAATGTATGTGTGGTACAAATATTTTTGTAATAAGAACGGCTGCTGTTCAGGTTGTGATTGATCCGGTCCAGTCCGGCTTCTTTCAGCATCAGCGCCTGTTTTTCTGTCAGAAATCCGATGGAACAACAAAGATGCGTACACTTTTCTTTCATAATACGGATCCGTTCTGCGAGCTGTTCAATTTCCGAGTCTGTAAACTTCATTCCGCTAAGTCCAATGCAGTGCCGGGACAGATGATACTGATTTACAAAATCATTGTCCCGATACAGTGTTTCATCGGATACCCATTTGTATTTATCAATGTCTGCCTTAGAACGACAGGACTGCGCGCAGTAAGCACAATCCTGAGAACAGTTGCCGCTTCGGGCATTCGTTAGGATATGGATGCTGACATGATTCCCCTTGTACGTTCTGCGAAGCTTTTCCGCACGCGCGATGAGATTCTCCAGTTCCGCATCCGGAGTATTCAGAATCTCAATGGCCTCCTCTCGGGAAATTACAGCATTTTCCTTCTCTTTCCATTCAGAACACATAAATATACCTTCTTTAAAAAACATAGAATACTTTTGGATTCTATCATATAAAAAATCGATTGTCAACCAAATTGCTGTCAGACGTTTACATACAATAGACTGGGCTTCGTAACAATTCGGCGGGCAATAAAATCTGCCCATTTTGTATGTGTTTCTTTCGCCTGGCTCCAACGATTAACATAAAAAAACCTCCAAGTACAATGGAATCGGCTTTATAGCCGCATGTCCAAAGACAAGGAGGTTTTTTGCATTTTCAGCGCGCCTTAATTTCGTTTGCTAAACAGACGCAGCAGGTACAAAAAGATATTAATAAAATCAAGATACAACTGCAATGCGGAAATGATAGACGCTTTTTGCAGCAGAACAGCGTCGCCAGAGAACGTCTGATAATTTTGGCGGATTTTCTGTGTGTCATATGCGGTGAATGCCACAAAAACAACGACGCCGATCAGACACAGACCAGTATTGAGCGCCGGGATAAAAATCGACAGCAGCGCTATGGTTAACAACGCGATCAGGCCAAAGAGCAGCACCGGACGAATGCGCGACAGATCCGTCTTGGTGAACATGCCATAGAGCGCCATAATGCCAAAATATAGCGCAGTCATGCCGAATACGAAGATCATCGACAAGACGGAATACGCCGCAAACAGCGCGGAAAAGGTTACTCCGTTTAGTATGGCATACGCAAAGAACAGAATTCGTGCCGTGGTAATGTTCATCTTGTGCAGCCGGGCTGACAGATAAATGACAACGGCAATTTCCGCAATCAGCAGAATGAGCGGCAAAACACTCTGATACAGCAGGGTGACTGCGCCGCTGGCATACAGTGCGGTTGCGATGGCGAATGTGGTCAGCAGACCGAGGAACATCCAACCAAAGGTCTTTGTGGTATACGTCGCAATTGACTCAGACTGCGTGCCAAAGACCTGAGGATCATATCCCTGTGACATGAAACATACACCTCCTAAAGTTCAATCGGGTAAATTGGGTTTTCGAACTGCCCCTTATAGGACGCACCGGCATTGCGGTACGTCCGTCTTTCTCCATGTGTGATAATAATGCTGCGCTTATTATACTGCATTTCATGCAAAATGTACACAAGCTTTGCAAAAACATTTATGTACATTTCGTAAACAAATATACATCAACTAAAATTTTGCTGCAATTGTATAATAATTGAGGATTCAGCATAATCGTGGCAATGGATATGCCGGGAGTGTCTTAGTTGCGCCGGAAATGGAATCTGTCACTGCGCCTCCGAAAGTATGTTATTGTGCACCTGTTTTATTTCCGGACGTTCTGTTTGTTTTGCTGTTTGCGTTTGCGCGCCTTTTTGCGGCGGCGGTTTCTGCGTCGATTGCGCCCCGCGATAAACGATAGGATCAGATAGATTACAAAGATGATGATGATAACCGCGACGGCGATGCGCACATAGGTAATGCGGAAAAAGCTGGCGATCTGGTCGAGTACGTATAGGACGGGAGAACGCTCGACAGCGGACAGTGCGACGAGGTCTGCCGATGCGCATTCCATACCGTCAAAGGAGTATGTGACAGTTCCGAGCTTTTGACCCGCTTCGATCGGCGCGTCGTAGCTTTCGTCCACCGTAATTTTGGTATCCAGGTCGTTCTTCGTTGCGTTATTCGGAATGAGGACGGAGATATCGGAGGAGGTCACCAGCGTGACATGATCTGCGCCGCGGCCCAACCGTACAGGGCATTCAGTCACAGCCTCGCCCGCCTCAGTTGCTGTTTGCATGCTGAAGTTGTCAAATGCCCAGTCAAACATGCGGACAGTTTCGGTAAAGCTGCCGGCATACGGAGAGCCTGCCTCCGCGCCAAGAATGACGGAATAGTAGGTGTATCCGCTCTGCTTGGCAAAGGCAACCAGACAATAGCCCGCCGGGGTCGTGTGGCCGGTTTTGATGCCATAGCAGTTGTCATAGTAGATATTGCTCGAGCTGCTGAAGATTAAATCGTTCGTTGTGTAGATCACGCGCTCGTCGTTCATATTGGTGGCGGGCAGCTTTTTCTGCGCCGTGTTGACGATTGTTGCGAATGTAGAATCCTGCATAGCCTGTTGCGAGATGAGGAACAGATCGTAGGCGCTTGTGTAGTGGTCATCATCATGCAGGCCGTTCGGATTGACAAAGTGCGTGTTGGTGCAGCCCAGCTCTGCGGCGCGGTCATTCATCATTTTGACAAAATCCTCGACGGAGCCTGCTGTGACGCGCGCCAGAGCGTTAGCCGCCTCATTGCCGGAGGGCAGCATCATGCAGTAAAGCAGGTCTTCAACGGAAATCTGCTCGCCGACCTTCAGTCCAGCGCTGCTCGCGCCGCTGCTGACGTCAGTAAAATCCTCGCTCTGCATTGTGACGGTATCGCCAAGATTGCAGTTTTCCAGTGCGAGCAGTGCGGTCATAATCTTGGTGCACGACGCGGGATACAGCTTTTCATGTTCATTTTCCGCGTGCAGCACCTCGCCGGTCTCACTGTTGACGAGAAGGGATGCCTTTGCGTTGATGCTGATGGTCGGCATGCTGTCGGTCGGCGTCTGTTCCTCCTGTTCCGATTGATTGGTATCGTCCGCATCATCCGCGTTGCCGTCATTGTCGGCATCGTCCGCGTCGGCATCGGTCGAATCCGCGTTTTCCGAATCGTCCGACTGCGTCACTTCTGCGGCATCCGACGCCTCCTCTGCCTGCTCCGTTTGTTCGGTCTGCGCAGTGGTGTCGGAGTCAGTCTCCGGCTGCGCAAACGATGGCAGCGCCATGCCTGCCGCCAGCAGGATGGAAAGCAGCGCGGCGGCAAATTGCTTTTTATATTTCATCGGTGTTTTCCTCCGTTTTTGATGTATGTACCGCCGTATACGCATCAGGTGCGCGGCTTGCATCGGACGGCTCGGAAATGTCATCCGGCTGCCTGATTTCGGACGGCTCGTCCGCAGAGGGGACAGGTTCATCCGTGATTGCAGGCGCATGTTCCTCCCACAGATCGGAAAATTCACTGAGGTCTGGAGACAGCAACGGCTTGTCCCGCTCCTCGGATCGCGATGGCTGCTCCGGTGCGCTGGGCGCGGCGGCCTCGTTTTCCTCAAAGAAAAAGTCGGCGTCGGTAAACCGGCCGCGGATGCGCGCGGGCTTTGGCGGCTTGCGGCGCAGCGCATTGTATGCAAATCGACGGCAGCTGCCCGCCAGCGCTACGATGCCGCGAAAGTCACAAACGCCCTGATATTCATTATCCGGCTTGCAGTGTGCGCAATATGCACAGTGCGGCTCGATGGATTGGTTATACAGGCAACTTTTTCGGAACAGGTTGAACATATTCATTCTCCTTCTAAATGGTGAACACTTTTATTATATCGTATCTCTGGCTGCGTTTCCAGATGTATAACGCAAAAATTATCGCTAAAAAATTGCATCATAAACAGTTAAATATCAGCATACGGGCATGATGGGTCAAAAACCTCAAAAATAAACGGGAAATACCATGCATAGCAGCGCGCAAAGCGCGGCGGCAAGCGCAGCATGTGCGCATTTGCCCAAAGCAGCGTGCCGGAATGACAAGCCTTCTGTCACGGCGGCAGTTTGAAACAGCACAGACAGCCCGCCGAACGCACACAGAAAAGATGCGGAGATCAGCCGTGCCGTGACGCTGCCTGAGACGCTCGTCAGACTGGCAAGACCCTGTGTCAGCTCGAGACAGCCGACCAGTACGCTGTATGCGCCGGACTGCGTGAGACCGAGCGGCGCGGTACAGACGGAGAGAACGGCGGCTGCTGTTTGCAGCAGTGTTGTTTGACGCAGCAGGCAGACGATGACGGAAAAAAACAGAACAAAAGACGAGACGAGCAGGCAGGAGCGTCCCGCATCGGTCACTGCATGGATGAGCGATGGAAAAAAGGGAGGAAGCTCCGCTGTCTTCCATTTTTCAGCGGGCGGCATTTGCCTGGGGCGCGATAGCAGCGCGGCAAGCAGGGCAGAGCAGATATGGACGCAGTATAAAAACAGACCGGCACGCAGCGAACCGAACAGTCCGCCGCCGCACATGCCGATGAGAAAGGCAGGGCCTGTGTTGTTGCAGCAGACGAGCAGCGCGTTTGCCTGCTCGCGCGTACACAGTCCGCCGCGCCACAGATCAGCGACCGTGCGCGCTCCGGCGGGATAGCCGCCCAAAAAGCCCAGGACCAGCGCGGCTGCGCCGCATTCCGGGAGATGCAATACATGTCGGAGCATAGGGGCTAGCAGTCGTCCGAGCAGCTGTGCCAGTCCACAGGAGACGCACAGCGCGCTGACTGCGAAAAAAGGAAACAGCGCGGGAATTACGCGTGTCAGACACAGCAGCAGCGCATATTGTACCGCCTCAGCGCAGGCCGCGCTGTTTTGACATAACAGGATGAGAAAGACCACACAGATAGTCGGAACAAACGCATGCCTCACAGTACATTTCCCCCTTTATACTCGGTATATTGTATCGGAAACGTGCAAATCTCATGCCTGCACCGCATATTTATTTGGGAGGGACTGCGCGAAGGAGGGACGGCATCATGGAGCAAAAGCGGTTTTCGTTGGCGCAGGATCCGATTGTGGAGCTGGACGGAAATAAAAGTGTGGTAATTTCCGGACGCTGTGTGATCACACTGTACAGCGATACAGAGATGCGCGTCTGCTGCGGGAGATTGACGGTTTGCGTGTACGGGACCGGCCTGGAGCTGCAAACACTGGATGAGCGTGAGCTGTCCATCAGCGGGCTGATCGCGGACATTAGCTTTGTGACAGGAGAGGGGGCGGCGCAATGATTGCGCGTTGGCTGCGGCTGTTTGGCGGTGTGCTGCATATACGTGTGCGCGGGGCTGAGCTGGAACGGTTTCTCAACGCCTGTAACCAGCATCACATCGCGCTGCACAACATCAGGCGCATGGATATCGACGAGCTGCGCGCGGAGCTGTCGCTGCGCGATTATTATCGTCTTGCTGCCATAAAGCAGCGCACGCGCTGCCGCGTACACATCCTGCGCCGGTGCGGGTTCCCGTTTTGGGTCAAAAGGGCGCGCCGCCGTCCCGGCCTTTGGCTGGGCGCGCTGTGCATGCTGTTTTTGTGCTATGAGCTGTACACCCGTATTTGGGTGATCGAGACGGATTTTCCCGTCGGTGTGGATGGCGCGGCCGTTATGCGGGAGCTGGCGCAGATGGACATCGGTATTGGCACCAAACGGGAGAATATTGACGCCAAAGCAGTTAAAGTACACATGATGACAACGCTGGATGACCTCAAATTTTTCGCGCTCAATCTGGATGGCAACGTGATGTCGGTTGAGACAGAGGCGGCAACGCCCACACCGGAGGTGGACAATGACGCAGGCGTACACGATGTGGTCGCCGTGCGCGACGGTGTAATACAAAAGCAGATTGTGCGACAGGGGACGGAGCAATATAAGGTTGGGGATGCGGTGATCGCGGGGAGTATTTTGGTGGATGCGCGTATGGAGTCCACGACCGAATGGGGCACGCCTCGCCTTGTGGACGCGAGTGCGGACATCTGGGCGGCGACGCGCTACTATGTGACGGCCAAAATGCCGCTGGAGGCGGACAAAACGTACAAAAGCGACCGCTGCAAAACACGCTATGCCATATGTTTTGGCAAAACACGGATAAATTTGTATTTTGGTAGTAGTCTAACACAGGGGAATTGTGATAGAATAATATCAATTGAATCTGTGCGGCTCAATGACCATCTGGCGTTTCCGTTTTCGCTGTACCGTGAGTGCATCGTACCATACCGCACCGAGACCGTGCAGCATACGGCACAGCAGCACGCAGACAGATTGCAATACGGCGCAAAGCAGTATGTTTTGCGCCAGCTGGAGCAGGGCAATGTGACATCCATGCAGGCGGACTGCTCGGAGGAGCAGGGAGCGGCCGTGCTGTCGGCAACGGTGTGGTGCTATGAGCAGATCGGGGTCGGCGTGGAGGACGGCAGGACACAGGCGGATATCGCGCCCGCGCCGGATGAGCAGGCGGAGAGCATGGAAGAATAGGAGAAGTGCAAGGAGAGCGAATACGTTGGCAGAATTATGCATGCGCATCGAGGCGATCGACCTGATTATGGGCGTCTTTGGTGCATTTGATGAGAATATGAAGGCGCTGGAAAAGCAACTGGATGTCACCGTTATCAGCCGTGAAAACGAGTTAAAGGTGACAGGCGACGACGCGGAAAATGTCGAGCTTGCGATGAAGACCATTCAATCGCTGATGCAACTGGCGGAGCGCGGCGAGAGCATCGGCACGCAAACCGTACAGTATGTACTCGGTTTGGTGCGCGACGGACGGCAAAATCAGGTGTCGGAGATCGGGCGGGACGTCGTGTGTATCACAGCGAAGGGAAAGCCGATCAAGGCAAAGACGTTGGGACAGAAGCGGTATATGGACGCGATGCGCACGCACACGGTGACGATTGGCATCGGTCCGGCGGGCACAGGTAAGACGTATCTCGCGGTTGCGGCGGCGGTCGCGGCGTTTCGCGATAAGCAGGTCAGCCGTATTATTCTGACGCGTCCCGCGGTCGAGGCGGGCGAAAAGCTGGGCTTTCTGCCGGGCGATTTGCAGAGCAAGGTAGACCCCTATCTGCGTCCGCTTTACGACGGCCTGTTTGATATGATGGGCGCGGAGATATTTAATAAACTGCTCGAGCGCGGCAGCATCGAGGTCGCGCCGCTGGCGTATATGCGCGGACGCACGCTGGATGATTCGTTTATTATTTTAGATGAGGCGCAGAACACGACGCCGGAACAGATGAAGATGTTTTTGACGCGCATCGGCTTTGGCTCCAAGGCGGTCGTGACAGGCGATATCACACAGATTGACCTGCCGGGTGACCGTGTGAGCGGTTTGAAGGAGGCCGTCAAGGTGCTGAAAAATGTGGAGGACATCGCACAGTGTGTGCTGACCGACCGCGATGTCGTGCGCCATGAGCTGGTGCAGCGCATTGTGCGCGCCTATGAAAAATATGAACAGCAGAAGGCCATGCGGGCGGCGAAGGAACCCAGGCGCCGCTCGCTGAAAAAGTGAGGAGGGCACGGCATGGAGCATCGAATCCGCATCACATATGAGGTGACGGTGGAGCAGGCGCAGCAGGTGGAGCAGCTGATTACGCGCTGTGCGCAGGCTGCGCTGGAGGCGGAGGGCGCGCCGGCAGGCTGCTTTGTAGACGTCACGATCGTGGACAGCGAAACCATCCGGGAGCTGAACCGCGAAAACCGCGGCAAGGATGACGTGACGGACGTGCTGTCCTTCCCGATGCTGGAGTTTTATAACGGCGAGTGGCCGGAGGACGTGGATGAGGAGCGCAGCCCGAAGGACGGTACGCTTTTTTTGGGCGACATGGTATTAAACTATGACCGCGCGGTACAGCAGGCGGCGGAATATGGACACAGCGTTCAGCGCGAGTGCGGCTTTTTGACCGTGCACTCCATGCTGCATCTGCTGGGCTATGACCATGAACGCAGCGAAGCGGAGCGGCAGCTGCAGCGGCAGCATGAGGAGGCGGTGCTGTCCGGTCTCGCGCTGCTGCGCGAAAGCGATTGAAAACGTAAAATAATAGAGGAGAAACCGAATGAGTGTGACAAAAAGTGCGATTATTTCCATTGTGGGCAGGCCGAATGTCGGCAAATCGACGCTGCTCAATCAGCTGGTGGGAACCAAGATCGCCATTGTATCCAATAAGCCGCAGACGACGCGCACGCGTATCACCGGTGTGGTGACGCGCGGCAGCTGTCAGTTTGTCTTTCAGGACACGCCCGGCCTGCACAAGCCGCGTTCCCGTCTGGGCGATTATATGGTGAAGGTTGTCAATGATACGGTGACGGATGTGGATATAGCCGCGCTGGTGGTCGACCCGACGCCGCGCATCGGCCCGGCGGAGCAGGAGCTGATCGCGCGCATGAAGCAATACAGCATGCCGTCCGTACTCATCATTAATAAAATTGACACGGTCAAGCATGAGGATCTGCTGGCGGTTATCGCGGCCTATTCCGAGGCGCATACCTGGGATGCCGTCGTGCCGGTGTGTGCGAAATCCGGCGAAAACTGCGAAATTTTATTTGATGAATTTGAAAAATTCGCCATTGAAGGTCCGCAGCTGTTTCCGGACGATATGCTTTGCGATCAGCCGGAGCGCCAGCTTGTGGCGGAGATCGTGCGCGAGAAAATGCTCGGGCTGCTTGAGCGCGAGGTGCCGCATGGCACGGCGGTCGCGGTGGAGCGCATGCACGAGCGTGAGGACGGGCTGGTCGAGATCAGCGCGACGATCTATTGTGAAAAGAAGAGCCATAAGGGCATCATCATCGGCAAAAAGGGCGCGATGCTGAGGCAGATTGGCGCACAGGCGCGTGTGGATATCGAACAGCTGCTGGATACGCACGTCTTTTTGGAGCTGTGGGTTAAGGTCAAGGAGGACTGGCGCAACAGCCAGTATCAGATGCGCAACTTTGGCTACGAAAATGAGTAAGAGACAGAGAGGACGACAGGCATGACGCATGTCACGGTGAAGGGACTGGTCATCCGTGAGACAGATTTCGGTGAGGCAGACCGCTACATCACGGTGCTGACCGCTGAGCTGGGGAAAATTGAAGTGCTTTGCCGCGGCATACGGCGCAAAAGGGGACGGCTTGCCAATGCGGTTAGCCTGTTCTGCTACAGCGAATTTACGCTCTATTCCGGCAGGCGGTATACGCTTGACGATGCCGAGCCGGACATGCAATTTTGGGGCATTACGTCCGATATTGAACAGTATGCGCTGTGCTGCTATTTTGCCGAGCTTGCCGGTATGGCTGCGGAGGCGGATGATGCGACGCCGGAGCTGCTGCCCATGCTGCTGCGCGCGCTATACGCGCTCGATCGGCAAAAGCGTCCAGTGCAGGTGGTCAAGGCCGCCTTCGAGCTGCGCTTGGCAGCGGAGCTTGGCTACACACCCGATCTGACTGGATGCGCGGTGTGCGGACAGGCGGAGAGTGAAAGCTGGTCGTTTTTGCTGGAAAACGGCGCCCTCGTGTGCAGCGACTGCCGCCCGCGCGTCGGCGGTACCTATTTTGATATGCCAAAGGGTGTGCTGGATGCCATGCGGTACATCCTGCTGTGCGACGGCAAACGGCTGTATGCATTTTCCGTTGGCGGCGAGACGATGCGGCAGCTGGGCACGATCTGTGAGCGATATCTGCTGTATCATCTGGACGCGCGCTGTGCGACGTTGGATTTTTATCATTCTCTCTTTCAAATGGAGCAATAGCAACGTATGAGTAAATTATCCGAAAAAAGTCTGAAGACATTAGAATACTATACCATTTTGCAACAGCTGGCAGAGCATTGCGTCAGCGGACGGGCAAAACAGCAGGCAAAGGAGCTGCGTCCGCTGCACGACGTGGAGGAGGTTTGTGAGCTGCTGCGGCAGACGGACGACGCCAAGCATCTGATGACGGCGGGCGGCGCGCCCGGCTTTGGCGGTGTGCGCGATGTGTCGGCGGCACTCAGCCGCGCCAATATGGGCGGCGTGCTGTCCACGCGCGAGCTGCTGTACATCGCGTCGCTGCTGCACACGGCAAATCAGGTGCGCAAATACGGCGCGGAGCAGATGGAGAAAGGCGAGCACACGACGCTGGATGTGTATTTTTCACGCATTAGCAGCAACCGTTATCTTGAGGAGCGTATTACCCGTGCCATCATCAGTGAAGAGGAGATCGCGGATGCAGCATCCTCCGAGCTTGCCAATCTGCGCCGGCAGATGCGGGCGCAAAACGTGCGCGTGCGCGAGACGCTGAATCATATCGTCTCCTCACCGACATATTCCAAGTATTTGCAGGAGAGCTTGGTGACGCAGCGCGACGGACGGTTTGTCATTCCGGTCAAGAGTGAGCACCGCGGCGATATCCCGGGTATGGTGCACGATGTCTCGTCCTCCGGCGCGACGCTGTTTATCGAGCCGTCGCAGGTGGTGGATGCAAACAACCAGCTTAAAATTTTGCAGGGCAAGGAAAAGGCAGAGATCGAGCGCATCCTTGCCGAGCTGACGGCGGAGGTTGCGGACTGCGGCGACGCGATCGCGGCGGATTATGACGTGCTGTGCAAGCTGGACTTTATCTTTGCAAAGGCGCGCTTTTCGTTTGCACTTAACGCTTGCGCACCCCAAATCAACAAAAAAACGCAGGTGAAGCTGCTGCGTGCGCGCCATCCGCTGCTTGACCAGAAAACAGCGGTGGCCATTGACATTGCGCTCGGCGCGGACTACGATACGCTGGTCATCACCGGCCCGAATACCGGCGGCAAGACGGTCAGTCTCAAAACGCTCGGCCTTTTGAGCTTGATGGCGGCCTCCGGCCTGCACATTCCGGCCAATGAGGAGAGCGAGGTCTGCCTGTTTGAGAACATCTATGCGGATATCGGAGACGAGCAGAGCATCGAACAGTCGCTGTCCACGTTTTCGGCGCATATGAAGAACATTGTCGCGATTATGGACAAATGCGGCCCGGCTGATCTCATTCTGTTTGACGAGCTGGGTGCGGGCACAGACCCGGAGGAGGGCGCGATGCTGGCAGTGTCTATCATCGAATATGCCCGTCAGATGGGTTCGCTGGTTGCCGCGACGACACATTATTCCGAACTAAAAGTGTTTGCGCTGACAACGGACGGCGTGGAAAATGCGTCGTGTGAATTTGACGTCAAGACGCTGCGCCCGACCTATCGGCTGATGACCGGCGTGCCGGGGAAGTCCAACGCGTTTGCCATCTCCAAGCGACTGGGCCTGCCGCCTGTTATCATTGCGCGCGCGAAGGAGAAAATTTCAGCGGAGAGCGTGCGGTTTGAGGATGTGCTCGACCGGCTGGAGCGCGAGCGGCATCAGCTGCAAAAGCAGCGCGAGGATGCTGATCGGCTGCGCCGCACCGCACAGTCGGAAAAGGACAAGGCTGTGACGCTCAAGGGACGCGCGGAGGATGAAACCGACGCGATTTTGGAAAAGGCGCGCGATCAGGCGCAGCGCATTCTGCGGGAGGCGCGCATGGCGTCGGAGACGGTGTTTGCCCAGCTGGACGACATGAAAAAGCAGGCAAGCGCCAACGCGGCCGATCAGAATCTTGCGGCGGCGCGCGCCGCGCTGCGCAGTACGCTTAGCAAAGCGGAGAAAAATGTGTCCAAACGTGAAAAGAAAACAGTCGAGCCGGAGAGCATCCGTCCGCTCAAGGTGGGCGATACGGTTCACCTCATCAATGTCGGCGTAGACGGCACGGTGCTGGGGACGGAAAACAAGGACGGTATGGTATACGTGCAGGCGGGCATTATGAAGGTACACGTGCCGCTCAACGAGCTGCGGCCGGTGGAAAAGAAGAAGCCGTCCAAGCAAAAGACCATAGCACGCGCGTCCGGCGGTATGCGCGAGGTGCGCCGCGCTGCGGCAAAATCGGAGCTGGATGTGCGCGGCATGACGGTGGATGAGGCGCTGATGGAGCTGGATCAGTTTATTTCCGATTGCCTGATGGCGCATTTGGACGTGGTCACGATCATCCACGGCAAGGGTACGGGCGCGCTGCGCACTGCGATCCAGCAGGAGCTGAAGCGCAAAAAACAGGTAAAATCCATGCGCACCGGCCGCTATGGAGAAGGCGATACGGGCGTGACGATCGTGGAGTTTAAATAAAAAAGATTGCGCTTCACGCAAATGCATAATTATTGCATAAAACGCACAGTTTTTCCGAGAAAACTGTCCGGAAATTTCACCTGATGTTATAAGAATCAACAAAAACCGGCAGGAAAGCGCTTGGTTTTGGTGCAAAAGCATATTGACGAAATGAAAAAAAACAGGTATGCTATAAATAATCTTTGGTTCAGAAGGAATCGCGACAGATTATGTGTTGTTTTCGCGAAGAGGAACGTCTTAATTTTTGTTTAATAGGAGCGATGTTGAAATGTTTTCACAGGAAGTTCAGGTAACTAACCAGGTTGGACTGTATGCACGTCCGGCTACATTCTTTATCCAGTGTGCGAACGGCTTTAAGAGCACCATTTTGGTCGAGAAGGAAGAGCGCAGAGTCAATGCAAAGAGCCTGCTCGGCATCCTGTCCCTCGGCATCACAAAGGGCACCACAATTACGCTGATTGCTGATGGTGTAGATGAGGTTGAGGCAGTCAACGCATTGACCGACCTGATTCAGTCTAATTTCAGCGATTCGAACTTCAGCGACTGATTTCAAACCAACGCATGCAAGAGCGCCGCAGGAACGTTGCGGCGCTCTTTTCTATAAGGAGTGTGATGTGTTTTGGCAAGCCGTGCGGAGCTGCACGACAAGGTGCTGACCTTGCCGAAGGAGCCAGGCGTCTATATCATGAAAAACCGGCAGGGACAGGTTATCTATGTCGGCAAGGCAAAGGCGCTGAAAAACCGCGTCTCGCAATATTTTCAAAATGAGGCGCGTCACACGCCGAAAACCCGCAAAATGGTGCAGAGTATCTTTGATTTTGATATCATCGTGTGCGCAAGTGAATTTGAAGCGCTTGTGCTGGAAAACGCAATGATAAAAAAATATAAGCCCAAATACAACATCCTGCTAAAGGACGACAAGGGCTATCCGTTCATCCGTGTGACCACCAGCCAGCCCTATCCGGAGCTGACCATCGTCGGACGACCGGGACGGGACGCAGAGCGGTATCTCGGCCCGTATGCAGGGCGCGGCGCGGCGGCGCAGGCGATTGACACGGTCAGCCGCGCACTCGGCTTGCGCACCTGCCGCAGAGTGTTGCCGCGCGATATCGGGAAGACGCGTCCCTGTCTCAACGCGCAGCTGGGACGTTGCTGCGCGCCCTGCACCGGAAGGGTCACGCAGGAGGACTATGCACAGCGCATTGCGCAGGCAATCGACGTGCTGGAGGGGAATTATAAGCAGCTTGCCGAAAAGCTGGAGCGCGAAATGCTTGCGGCGGCGGAGGAGGAACGATTTGAACAGGCGGCGCAGCTGCGCGACCGCATGCGTGCTATCACGCGGGCCGGTGAGCGGCAGATGGTGGTATCAAGCGGTTTTTCTGATATGGATATCTTTGCGTTTGTACAGGGTGAGACAAAGGCGTGTCTGGTTGTGTTGCACTATCTGGCGGGCGATTTTTACGACAAGGAATATACCATGCTAGACGGTCTGTCTGCGGAGGATGGCGCGGAGACACTCAGCAGCTATATCAAACAGTATTATGCCATGCGTGGCGTGGTGCCGCCGCTTGTGCTGCTGTCGGAGGAGATTGAGGACATGCAGACGGTTGCGGCCTATTTGACCAGCGTCGCAGGCAGGAAGGTGACGCTGACCGTGCCGCAGCGTGGTCGCCGGCGGGAGCTGATGCTGCTGGCGAAGAAAAATGCCGAGGAGGAAATCGCACGCAGCGAGACCGGTGAGCAGCGGCGGCGCAAATCACTCGAGCTGTTTGGCAGCATGATGGGACTGGATGAGACGCCGACCAGCTTTGAGGCGTACGATATCTCCAACCTGAACGGCACAAATACCGTCGGCTCGATGATTGTGTTTGAAAACGGACAGCCCAAGCGCAGCCGGTACCGCCGTTTCCGCATTGAATCGGTGACAAACGGGCAGGATGATTATAAGGCGATGGAGGAGATGCTGACACGGCGCATGCAGCGCTGGAAGGACGGCGATGCGAAATTTGCCGAGCTGCCCAGTGTCTTTCTCATTGACGGAGGTCTGGGACATGTCCGCATCGCCAAAAAGGTGCTGGATGAATTCGGCTGTACACGGCCGGTGTTCGGCATGGTGAAAAACGACCGTCACCGCACGCGCGGTCTGGTCGCGCCGGACGGCCGCGAGTTTGGCATTTCTGCAACGCCTGCGCTGTATGGCATGATCGGACGCATGCAGGAGGAGGTGCACCGTTTTGCCATCACCTATCAGCGCAGCCTGCGTGGCAAACAAACCGTGCGCTCACAGCTGGACGACATACCGGGCGTTGGAGAAAAGAGACGCGCCGCGCTGCTTAAGACGTTCAAAAGCGTCAAGCGCATTCGCGGTCTGACAGTCGAGCAGCTGGAGACCGCTGTGCCGCATGCGGTTGCGCTGGCGGTGTACGCATATTTTCACGAGGAGGACGAGCGATGAGAGTCATCAGCGGAAATGCGCGCGGCAAGCGGCTGGAGGCGGTGCCCGGGATGGACACCCGTCCAACAACAGACCGCGTCAAGGAGTCGGTGTTCAATATTTTGCAGTTTCGCGTGATTGGCGCATCGATGCTGGATCTGTTTGCGGGCACCGGACAGATGGGTATTGAGGCACTCAGCCGCGGGGCGGCTCGGGCGGTGTTTGTCGACCAGTCGCCGCGGGCGATGCACGTGATACAGAAGAATATCGCTGCGGCGCATATGCAGGCACGCGCGGAAACCATACAGGCGGATTTTGTCCGCGCATTGGAACAGCTGCGCGGACAGATGTTCGACATTTTGTTTCTTGATCCGCCATATGGAGGAAAAACATTAAATTTCGCGTTAAAATACGTAGAATTATTTGACATTCTGTCGCTGGATGGTATAATATTATGTGAAAGTTCCGTAGATGATATTATTGTCTGTCCAGACAGCTTTTCGGTAAAAAAGATCTATCGCTACGGAACCATATGCCTGACGGCGATGGGACGGCGGAGGGCGGAGACTGATTGAGGCTCGCCTGACAGCGAAGCCGGAAAGGCTACAACATGAGAATTGGAGTATATCCGGGCAGCTTTGATCCCCCGACGCTGGGACATTTGGACATCATTCGCCGCGCCTCGCGGCTGTTTGATAAGCTGATTGTTGCCGCGATGGTGAACGGCTCAAAGCAGTCAACGTTTTCCATGACGGAAAAGACCGACATGCTTGTACGCATGACGACAGATTTGCCGAATGTCGTGATTGACAGCTTTAGCGGACTGCTTGCGGATTATATAGAAGAACAGGGCGCGTGCGCGATCGTAAAGGGTCTGCGCGCCGTATCGGATTTTGAATATGAGTTTCAGATGGCGCTGGCCAACAGGAAGCTTAATCCCAATCTGGACACGGTTTTTTTGATGACAGAACAGCGGTATCTGTTTCTCAGCTCGACCATCGTGCGAGATATTGCGCGTCATGGCGGCGATATATCCGGTTTTGTCCCGGAGGAGATCTGTACAGATATTATGAATAAATTAGATCAGACCAAACAGCTGGCAACGGCTGGAGACGAAACGGAGGCAAAGGAACGGACATGACGAACTTTGAAGAACAGGTAAATTTACTATATGATATGATTCAGGAAGCGCGCGGCGTGCCGCTGAATGCGGAAAAATGCATGCTGGATCGGGAACAGGCACTGGATATGCTGGATGAGATCCGCGCCAATCTGCCGACCGATTTGAAGATGGCGCGCGAGATCGTCGAGACGCGCAACGACCTGATCGCTTCCGGCAAGCGGGAGGCAGGCGAGCTGCGCAAAAAGGCGGAGGAGTATGTCCGCAAGGCGGTGTCCGAGAGCGCATTGGTTGCAGAAGCGCAGCAGCAGGCGGATACCATTGTTGCGGAGGCGGAGCAGCAGGCCAGACAGATTCGCGAGGCAGTCGCAGGCTACTGCGCCAGCAAGCTCAACGATACTGAGGCATGCGCCAACGCCATGCTGGACGAAATAAAAAAGTGCCGCGAACGGTTTGAGCAGGTCAAGCCGGAATAAACGTGCGGTCGTGTGATATAAGGGGCAGGGAATGAAGCGATTTGTTCTCTGCCCTTTCTTTTTTCGGTAGGCACAAATGAAACAAAACACATGTTCGTATTGTTTCGGTTTTTACATAAAATCAGAAAAAAGTCCGGATTTGGCTTAAAATAATCAAAGATGTCCTTGCATTTTACACAGGCACACCGTATAATAAAGATATGGTGGGGGAGAGTGGAGCAAAAGACCATAAAATCCCGCCTGATGGAGTGGAGGACACGAGCGTGAAGGGTGAGTACCAGCATACATTGGATGCAAAGGGTCGTCTGTTTATCCCGGCAAAGCTGCGGGAGGAGCTGGGCGATAGCTTTGTTGTGACCAAGGGGCTGGATAACTGCCTGTTTGTGTATCCGCGCGAGGCATGGGAGACGCTGGAGAAAAAAATCGGACAGCTGCCGATGTCTCAAAACAAGGTCAGACGGTTTTTCCTGTCCTCTGCGATAGACGCCGCAGTGGATAAGCAGGGACGTATCGTCGTGCCGCCTGTACTGCGCGCTTACGCAGGACTGGAGCACGATGTGACCATCATTGGCATGCTCGACCGCGCGGAAATATGGGATCGGGCGGCGTGGGATGCCTACAACGGCAGCCTGGATGCACAGAGTGTGGCGCAGGCGATGGAATCGTTGGGATTTTAAGCGGAGACGGAGGAAACGATAGATGGCGTTTGAGCATGCTTCAATCCTACTCTCCGAATGTCTCGACAGCCTGCGAATCCGTCCGGACGGCACGTATCTAGATGCTACGCTGGGCGGCGCGGGTCACTCGCTGCATATCGCGCAGCGGCTGACGACCGGACGGCTGATTGCTCTGGACCGCGATAATATGGCGCTGGAGCATGCAAAAGCCCGTTTGGCGGATGTGATGGATCGCGTGACACTGGTCAAGAGTGATTTCCGAAATTTGGACCGCGCGCTCGCACAGTGCGGCGTGCAGCAGGTGGACGGCATTTTGTTTGATTTAGGCGTGTCGTCCCCGCAGCTGGATATTGCGGAGCGCGGATTTTCATATATGCAGGACGCTCGTCTGGATATGCGCATGGATCAGACGCAGCAGCTTTCCGCCTATGAGGTGGTGAACGGGTGGGACACCGCGCAGCTGCGGCGAATTTTGCGCGAGTACGGCGAGGAACGCTATGCCCCGCAGATCGCGTCGGCAATCGACAGAGAACGACGCAGACAGCCGATTGAAACGACAGTGCAGCTCGCGGATATTATACGGGCGGCGATGCCGCCGGCAGCGCGCCGTGAGAAGCAGCACCCGGCGAAGCGCAGCTTTCAGGCGATCCGCATTGCGGTCAATGATGAGCTGATGGCGGTCGAGGAGGCAATGGGACGCGCAATTGATGCGCTCGCGCCCAGTGGACGGCTTGCGGTCATTACCTTCCATTCGCTGGAGGACCGCATCGTCAAGTCGGCGTTTCGTGAGGCAGCGCAGGGCTGCACTTGTCCCAGAGATTTTCCGGTATGTATATGTGGGAAAAAAGCAAAGGTCAAGTTGGTGGCACGCAAGCCGATGCTGCCTTCTATGGAGGAGATCGCGCGCAACCCGCGGGCGCGCAGCGCGAAATTGAGAGTATGTGAACGGTTGCCGGAAGCGTAAAGGGAGCGACAAAAAATGACAACAACTACCGAGCGCGCAAAAACATCCCCGCGCGCAGTTGATGATATAGAACGTAACAGACGTCGGAAAGAAAAACGGCAGCGTCGTTTGGCGTCCAGAAGGCGCATCATGCGTCGGCTGACGATAGCGGCGTTTATATGCCTGACTATTATTGTCGCCGGTACAACGGTGTTTTATTCCATTCAGCGCACCAAGCTGAGTGATGAGGTCGAGCAGAAAAAGGAGCAGCTGGCGCAGCTGAACAGCGAATATGTCTCGCTCAATGCGAAAAAGGATAGCGTGGTTGATTTGGATTATGTCGAGCAGTACGCGGAGAACGTACTCGGGCTGGTCAAGCTGGATCGCAGCCAGCAGGAATATCTGGAGCTGGAAAAGACCGACCAGGTAGAGGTCTATGAGGGCAGCAACGGTGTGACAAAGCTGGTTTCCAACTTTGTAAAGAGTTTCAATGCGATCATGTCATTTTTACGTTAAATGTGCGATATACATATAGAAGAAGTGGGAGTGAGAAGTGTGCAGTGCCTTCTGACTCCTATTTTTTGCATATTGACGATGAAATGCAATTACAAATATGATATAATACAAATGCATATATATTTTTTTAGAACACATCCGCGTGTTAACATGACAGGAGATTAGATAGATGGCAAGAAGACGACCGATAAAACCGAATAAGTCAATGAAAAGCCGATTGGCAGTGCTCATTGTGCTGTTTGCGGTGCTTGGCTTTCTTGTTGTCGGTGTGAAGCTGTTTTATTTGCAGATTGTCAATACGAAATTTTACCAGAGCAAGGCGGCGGAAAACCAGACAAAGGATTTGATCATCACGCCGACGCGCGGTACGATTTATGATCGCAATATGACGGAGCTGGCTGTGAGCGCGACGACGCAGGAGGTCAGCGTTGACCCGTCGGTCATTCGCGACCGCGGGAAAAATTCTGCGGAGAGCGAGACGTCTGATAGCGATGATGCGGAAGGCTCCGGCGAACAGTTGACCGCTGCAGAGGAGGCCGCGATACTGGATTATCAGCAGCGCGTAGCGAAGCTGCTGTCCGATAAGCTGCAGCTGGACTATGAAGAGACGCTCGAGAAGATTCAGAAGGAAGTATCCTATGTGCGCATTGCGCGCCGTGTCGAGGTGGATACGGCGGACGCGCTGATGACACAAGCGGAAGAGGAAGGCCTGAGCGGTATCTATTTGACAGCGGACTCCAAACGATACTATCGCTACGGCACATTTGCCTCACAGGTACTTGGCTTCACCAATGACGACAGCGAGGGCTTGTATGGCATCGAGCTGCAATATAATGATGTGCTCAAGGGCGTCGCGGGCCGCGTGGTGAAGACGACGACCGCACAGCAGACGGATATGCCGTACGAATACGAAAAATATGTGGAGGAGCAGGACGGCGACGGCGTTGTGACGACGCTGGACGAGGGTGTGCAGCATTATGTCGAAAAGCACGCGGAGGAGGCGCTCGAGGATAACGATGCCAAGCAGGGCGTCTGTGCCATTGTAATGGAAATCAAAACCGGCGAGATTTTGGCGATGACTACAAAGCCGGACTTTGACCTCAACGATCCGCGCACGATTCCGGAGGAATATACCTCGCTGCTGTCGGAGCTGGACGATCTGGAGGACGAGGAGTACAGCAGCAAATACAGTGAGATTTTGCTGCGCCTATGGCGCAACAAGGCGATCAACGATACGTATGAGCCCGGCTCGACATTCAAAATTTTTACGGTTTCTTCGTCGCTGGAGGCGGGCATCGTCAATGAGGAGAGCACCTTCACCTGCGGCGGCTCGAAGCTCGTTGCGGATACCACGATCAGATGCTGGAAGGAAGGCGGTCATGGCACGCAGATTTTGCGCGACACGCTTGCCAATTCATGCAACGTTGCGATGATGGACATCAGCGCAGCGCTCGGCACGGATCTGTTCCGCAAATACTTTGAGGCCTACGGCATGCTGGAAAAGACCGGCATTGACCTGCCCGGCGAAGCGAACGGTATCTTTTTTGATGAAATGGGCGAGGTTGATCTCGCGACGGCATCGTTTGGTCAGAACTTCCAGGTTACGCCGCTGCAGGAGCTTTGCATGATCGCAGCTGCGTGCAACGGCGGCAAGCTGGTGACACCGCATATCGTGCGCGAAATCGTGGACGCGGAGGGCAACGTCAAGGAAACGGTCGCGACGGAGACCAAGCGCCAAGTCATCTCGAAGGAAGTCAGCGAGATCATGTGCACGTATCTGGAAAATGTCGTATCCAACGGCACCGGCCTGAACGCATATGTCGCGGGCTATCGCGTCGGAGGAAAGACGGCGACATCGCAAAAGCAGCCGAAGAGCGATGACTCGCTGCGCATTGCCTCATTTGTCGGTGTTGCACCGATGGATGACCCGCAGTATGCCGTGCTTGTCATGATTGATGAGCCGCAGGGCAGCATTAAGGGCGGCGGCGCAATCGCGGCTCCGGTTGTGGGCAGGATTTTCGAGGATATTTTGCCGTATCTCGGTGTGGAGGCTATTTACTCTGAGGAGGAAGAGGCACGGCAGGAGATCACTGTTCCGACGCTGACCGGCAAAACGTTGGAGGAGGCGCAGTCGATGCTCGACGCGCTCGGCCTGGATTACACGGTGAAGGGCGACGGCGATACGGTGACCGACCAGATGCCGGTAGCCAGCATCTCGATTCAGCCTGCGAATAAGGTCGTGTTGTATTGCGGAGAGACGAAGTCTGTGGATAAACAAGAGGTTCCGGACGTCAGCGGCATGAATGTTGACGAAGCACGGCAGCAGCTGGAAGATTACGGATTTTATATGAAACAAAACGGTGTGGCGGATTGGCGAACCACTGAGTCGTCGATCGCGCTGTCGCAAAGTCCGGCTGCGGGCAGTATGGTATCTCCCGGCTCGGTTGTCACGGTGGCCTTTGGCAATAGCGTGACCAGTCAGGAATAAAAAGGAGGATGTAGCATGAAGCTTGATCAGGTTTTGGATGGCGTCGAAATATGTGAGCGGACGGCATCTGGCAATATGGAAATCGGTGAGCTGCGATATGATTCCCGTCAGGTCGGAGCGGGTGATGTTTTTGTAGCAATCACTGGATTTGAAACGGACGGACACCGCTATATTGACAAGGCGATTGCGGGCGGCGTACGTGTTGTTGTTTGTGAATATATTCCGGAGGGCGGCATTGCCGTGCCATATGTGCGTGTACCGTCCTCCCGCCGCGCACTGGCGCAGATGGCGGCAAATTATTTTGGCCATCCCGCCGGTGCAATGAAGATGATCGGTATCACTGGCACCAACGGCAAGACTACGACGTCCTATCTTATAAAAACCATACTGGAAGCGGCCGGCTATCGAGTTGGACTGATCGGAACCAATCAGAACATGATCGGCGAGGAGATCCTGCCGACCGAGCGCACAACGCCGGAGTCATTTGAGCTGCAAAAGCTGTTTTGTGAGATGAAGGATGCGGGCTGCACGCATGTGCTGATGGAGGTATCCTCCCATTCGCTGGCACTCGACCGCGTATACGGCATTCGCTTTGCCGTCGGCGCGTTTACCAATCTGACGCAGGATCATTTGGATTTCCATAAGACGATGGAAAGCTACCGCGCGGCAAAGGCTCTGCTGTTCCACCAGAGCGAGGTCGGCGTAATGAACGCGGACGACGCGGACGGACGCGTTATTTTGGCGGAGGGAGCATGTCCGTTTTTGACATATGGCGAGTCGGCAGACTGCGATGTGTACGCGACGGATATTCAGCTGCACGCGGATCGCATCCAATTTACCTGTAACATGCAGGGGGAGGTTGTGCCGGTCGAGCTGGGCATCCCGGGACAATTTACAGTATATAACGCCCTGTGCGCGCTGGCCTGCGCCAAGCAGCTGGGGATTCCACTCCGGCAGGCGGCGGCTGCGCTGCGCATGGCGCATGGCGTCAAGGGACGTGTCGAGGTTGTCCCGACGGGCACGGATTATACCGTGCTCATCGACTATGCGCATTCGCCGGATGGCGTGGAAAACGTCCTGCGCGCGGCGCGCGGTTTTACCAAGGGGCGTCTGATCGGCTTGTTTGGCTGTGGCGGCGACCGTGACCGCACCAAGCGTCCAAAGATGGGCGCGATTGCGGCCCAGCTGTCCGATCTGTGCATTGTCACGTCGGATAATCCGCGCACCGAGAAGCCGGAGGCGATTATTGATGATATTTTGGAGGGCATGCACGACACCGAGACACCGTACGAGGTCATTGTCAACCGTCCGGAGGCGATCTGGCACGCGATGGACATTGCGCGCGCAGGCGACACCATTGTGCTGATGGGCAAGGGGCATGAGACC
Source organism: uncultured Butyricicoccus sp. (assembly GCA_964513445.1). Taxonomy (GTDB): domain Bacteria; phylum Bacillota; class Clostridia; order Oscillospirales; family Butyricicoccaceae; genus Butyricicoccus_A. Next base: position 33,309 of record CAZEMM010000002.1, read on the forward strand.
TATCAGGAGATCAATCATGTCAAGCATCATTTGGATGAGCGCGAGGTCGTGGCAGAATATTTTGAGAGAAAAAGATAACGTAGGAGAGAGACTATGAAAACGCTCACTGCGGCGCAGGCCGCACAGATGGTGAACGGAACGCTCATCGGAGACGGCAGCGTAACATTTCATGCGGTGTCCACCGATACCCGTTCGATTCCGGCGGACAGCTTGTTTATCCCGATTCGAGGAGAACGGTTTGACGGACATGATTTTTTGCAAAAGGCGGCAGAAATGGGCGCATCAGTCGTGATGTCGGAGCGCGATGTGGATATAGAGATACCGGTTATCCGCGTGGACGATACCAGAGCCGCACTGCTGGCGCTGTCCGGCGCATATCGCGCGCTGTTTGACATTCCGGTCGTCGGCATCACAGGTTCGGTCGGCAAGACAACCACCAAAGAGATGACCGCTTCGGTTCTGACACAGAAATTTTGCACGATGTATACGCAGGGCAATTTAAATAACGAGATCGGTATGCCGCTGACGCTGTTCCGTATGGACGAGGAGACGGAGGCCGCTGTCATCGAGATGGGCATGTCCAATTATAAGGAGATTTCCCGCATGACGGCGCAAGCCAGACCGAATATCGCAATCATCACCAACATCGGTACGGCGCACATTGAATTTCTCGGCTCGGTCGAAGGCATCCGCGACGCGAAGCTGGAGATTTTGGAGGGCTTACAGCCGAACGGGGTCGCTTTGTTAAACGGTGATGAGCCGCTGCTATGGTGCAAACGCGATACGCTTGGCGTCCGCATCCTGTTTTTCGGTATAGATAATCCGGCATGTGACGTGCGTGCGGAACACATCGTGCTACATGACGACAATACACAGTGCGCGATTCGCTGCGCAGAGCGAAAATTCGACGTGACGATTGGCGCACCGGGCAAGCATAACGTTTATAATGCGCTGGCTGCTGCTGCTGCGGGACTTTGTCTCGGCTTGATGCCGGAACAGATCGACGCAGGACTGGCGCACTTCCATGATGTGCATCAGACAATCACGCAGGAGGATGGCCTGACCATCATCGATGCATGCTACAACGCCAGTCCGGACGCGGTTGAGGCGTCGCTGGATATGCTGCGCGGGCTGTCCGTTGACGGGCGGCGGTTTGCGGTGCTTGGCGGTATGCGCGAGCTGGGCAGCTATGCGGCGGAGGGACACCGGCGCTGCGGACGCAAGGCGGCTGCCTGCGCGGATTTCCTGTATTGCTATGGCGACGGCGCGGAGGACTACCGCGCAGGTGCGGTTGAGGCAGGCATGCCGGATGGGAACATCCACATCCTGCACTCGCATGAGGGTATTGCGGGCGCACTCAAGCGTGCGGTAAGGCGGGGCGACGCCCTGCTGTTCAAGGGCAGCCGCTATTGGAAGATGGAAAAGGCGCTTGCGCTGTTTCGTGATAGATAAAACGGCAGCAACAGTTAAAAACAAAGAAAACGAGGGATTTCGTATATGATTTCGTACATGTCGAAGGTGATTGCGATCTCAGTTATCGCGTCATTTCTGCTGACGGCGGCAATTGGGCCGGGTCTGATTCAATATCTGAGAAACATGCATTTCGGACAAAAGATCCTGTCCTACGTGCCGGAGCACGCCGGCAAACAGAATACGCCGACGATGGGCGGATTTATGTTCATCATCAGCATTACCGTCGTCACACTGGCCGTCGGCCTGACGCTTGCGCGTCCGTTCAGCGTGCAGTCGGTAACTGTGCTCGCGCTGTCGCTGTGTTATGGCGCCATTGGCTTCATCGATGACCGCACGAAGATTCGCAAGGCGGAAAACGAGGGCTTGACGTCGGCGCAAAAATTTGTGCTTCAGCTTGTGCTCGCGCTGGTATTTTTGACGGTGCTGCACATCGGCGGTTATTTGCGGGCCAGCCTGTATATCCCATTTATCAATATTTCCATTGCGCTGCCGTGGTTACTCTATCTGGTTATCGCCGCGTTCATTGTAGTCGGCTGCAACAATGCGGTCAATCTGACCGATGGGATTGACGGCCTGGCGGCAGGCGTCACAGTGCCGGTTGCGATTTATTTTATCGTCATCGGCGCGGTCTCCGGCAATATGCCGGTCGTCGTATTCGCCTCCGCGCTTGCGGGCGCGCTGGTCGGATTTTTGATTTTCAATTTCAATCCGGCGAAGGTATTTATGGGAGACACCGGCTCGCTGTTTCTCGGCGGCGCGGTTGCCGGTTTGGCCTTTGCCTGCGACCAGCCGCTCATTCTGGCGCTGGTCGGTCTGATCTATGTCATCGAGACGCTCTCTGACATTGCACAGGTGGCATATTACAAAAAGACAAAAAAGCCGGTGCTGGATGCGAACGGCAATCCCGTTCGCGATGCGAAGGGCAACATCAAAATGGAGGGCAAACGTATTTTCAAAAAGGCGCCGATCCATCACCATTTTCAGCTGTGCGGCTGGAGTGAAAGGAAGATCGTGCTGGTCTTTGCAGGCGTTACGGCGCTGATGTGCATTTTGGCATATTTTGGCGTTGCACCGCGCTATTGATATAACGCATTTCAGGAAGGGAAACGGAGGTGAGTCCCCTGCCCGCAGTATCAGGTTTAAGCAAACGACGCGGCAGTGCGCCGCGCGTAAACACAAAGCAAAAGAAAAAGGCATATGGAATCCGCCTGCCGCGGTCTGTCAAACAGCTGATGCAGGACGAGACGGTTGGCACGGTGGATACGCCGATGATCGTCATCACAGTCATGCTGCTCATCATCGGTTTGATTGCGCTGCTTTCTGCAAGCTATCCGGAGGGGTACTACAGCAGCAGCGAAAAGATCGGCCCGTTTTACTATTTTAGCAGGCAGCTGCTATTCGCTGTTTTCGGACTGCTGTGCATGACGGTGGTCTCCCGCATTTCGTATAAAAAATACCGCGTATGGTCGCGTGGGCTTTATCTGCTCTCAACCGTGCTGCTGATCCTCGTCCTGACGCCGCTGGGCACAACGCTCAATCGTTCACGGCGCTGGCTGTTTGGCTTCCAGCCGTCGGAAATCGCAAAGCTCGCGATTATCATTCTGTTTTCCGCTATGGCGAGTCGTGATCCCAAGAGCGTGCGGTCAATGAAGGGACTGCTGACCTACGCCGGATTGCTTGCAATCTTTATTGGACTGCTAGCAAAGGAGCCGCATATGTCCGCCGCCATGATTCTGGTCGTGATTGGATTTGCCATCCTGTTTGTCGCGGGCATGCACGTGCGATTTCTTATTCCGGTGGGAGTTGTTGGTGTCGTCATTATGATTGCGTCCTATATGCTTTTCAATCATGTACAGGAACGCTTTAATGTCTTCCTTGATCCGTTTTCCGATGCGATGGGGGACGGCTGGCAGGCCTGTCAGTCGCTCATCGCCATCGGCTCGGGCGGCCTGTTTGGACTGGGGCTGGGACAGAGCAGACAGAAGTTTTTGTATCTGCCGGAGCCGATGAATGATTTTATCTTCTCGGTTGTCTGTGAGGAGCTGGGCTTTATCGGCGCGGCGCTCATTCTCGTGCTGTTTGCGTACTTTGTCTATCGCGGCTTTACGATCGCACAGCGTGCGCCGGATCGCTTTTCCTGCCTTATGGCAACCGGAATCACGATGCAGTTTGCGTTTCAGATTCTGCTCAATCTGGCGGTTGTATCCGGACTGTTCCCGGTTACGGGCGCGTCGCTTCCGCTCTTTAGCTACGGCGGCACGGCGCTTGTCATGCAGCTGGTGGAGATCGGTATTTTACTCAATATTTCTCGAAACATCCCGCCGTCCAAAAAGGAATGACGGTGTTTGAATCCTTTGTAAAGGGGCGTATAGGTATGAAATTGCTTATCACAGGCGGAGGCACGGGTGGGCATGTCAATCCGGGCCTTGCCATTGCAAAATACGTGCAGTCGCGCCGCGCGGACACAGAGGTGCGCTTTGCCGGTACATCCACCGGCATTGAGTCCAAGCTGGTGCCGCGCGAGGGATATGAGCTGTACACGGTGGATATCCGCGGGCTGCAGCGTTCAATGTCGCCCAAAGCGATTGCCTACAACATTGCGACGCTGCAAAAATCGCTTACGGCGTCCGGCAAGGCAAAGAAGATCCTAAAGGAATACCGTCCGGATGTTGTAGTTGGCTGCGGCGGTTATGCGAGCTATCCGATGGTGCATGCTGCGCAGCAGCTGAAGATTCCAACGGTTTTGCTGGAGGTCAACGCGTTTCCGGGCGTGGTCACGAAGTCATGCGCCAAAAAGGCTGACCGTGTGCTCATCTGCTTTGAAAACACGCGTGAGCTGCTGGAAAATCGCCCGAATATCCATATGACGGGTGCACCGGTGCGCGGTGAGATTTTATTCGCCCACCGCGATGAGGCGCGCCGCAAGCTGAAGCTTGCCGATGGAGAAAAGCTGGTCGTGTCATTCTGGGGAAGCCTGGGCGCACTGTACATGAACCGACATATGGCGGGTTTTATTCAGCTGGAGAGCGAGCATGATGCGTTCCGTCATATCCATGCGACTGGCGCCGCAGCCTATAAATGGCTGCCGGACAGCGTGCGCGAGAAGGGCGTCGAGTTGGACAAGCATCCGAACATCGAGCTGCGCGAATATATCTATGATATGGCAGATGTGATGGCGGCAGCCGATCTGGTCATTTGCCGCGCGGGCGCGGCGACGCTGGGAGAGCTGTGTGTGCTTGGCAAGCCGTCCGTCATTGTGCCGTCCCCCTATGTCGCGGAAAACCATCAGGAGAAAAACGCGCGTGCTCTGGAGCAACGGGGCGCATGCGTGGTCATTACCGAGCCAGAGTGCACACCGGAAAAGCTGTATGAAACCGTCATCCGACTGCTGGCGGATCAGGCGAAGCTGGACGAGATGGGACGCTGTGCCAAAAGTATGGCGATTGTTGACTCCAGCGAAAAAATTTATCAGCATATTTTGGCTGCTTCCCGCGGCTGAGATACCAGAAAGGAGCAGTGCATGGCAAAACGACAAAATGTGGCATCTGGACGCACCACACACAATTCGGAGCGCGCGCGCCGTCAGAGAGTGCGGCGCAGACGCCGTCATCGGATTTTTTTTACCGTGGTCTGCGCCGTTTTGGTTGTGGTTGCCGCAGTATTTGCAACAACTGTTTTTTTTCGTGTCTCCACTATCACAATTTCTGGAGAGACACGCTATTCTGAACAGCAGCTGGTGAGCGCGAGCGGTGTGCATGATGGGGACAACCTGGTTCTGCTGGATGTGAAAGGAATCACGCGCTCCCTCACCGATGCCTACCCATACTTAAATGAAGTTAAGCTGCACCGCAGGCTTCCGAGTACATTGCAAATTGAGGTAAGCGACCGCGTTCCGATTCTGTCGGTGGAGAATAAGGACAGCTATCTGCTGGCAGATGCGCAGGGCAAGCTGCTTGATTCTGTCGGAGCAGTCGAGCCAGGCACGGTCGAGGTGATTGGCGCCGAGCCGCAGAATTTGAACGTAGGCGATGTCATCGACGAGGAGAACGAAAAGCTGACGACAGTGCTCGACATGATGACACTGCTGACCAAATATGGAATGAACGAGGATATTGTGTCCATTGATATCTCCAAGGCGTATGACGTGCGTGTGCAGTATGCAGACCGATATACCATTCTGCTGGGGAATATGGACGAGCTGGAGCATAAGATTCAGTTTCTCTTAGCGATTTTGAAGGAGCCATCTCTGCCGGAGAGCGGCGTCATAGACCTGACGGATGAGAACGAGGCACGCTATCGCCCGGCTACAGAATCCAATGAATCGGTTGTGGTCGACTCGCAGCAGCAGGAGCAGAACGGCCAGGAGGATGCACAGGATCTGGATACGGATGAGACAGCGGAGGATGCGGACGAAACGGAGGAGACAGAGGACAATACAGATGCCTCCTCCGAGACGACGGACGGCGAGACGGAACCGTCGGTTGAGGCAGATGAAAACGACGTGCCGGACGATGACGGAGAATGAGCAGGCGCGTCACAGCGTCGTCAAAATTCAACTTTTTTCGCATCCTGAACAAATTCATATGTTAAAAATTGATTTTGATGACTCAAAATGTGAATAGGTTCACAAAAATTTGAAGTTTTTTTCAGGAATCCGTTATCTTATCTTGCAAAAGTTGCGCAAAAGAGGTATTATAAGTATAATGATTTTCTGGACGCCGTATGTGCAAATGCAGCGTGCCGGTTTACGTATGAAAAGAAAAAGATTTAGTATAACATAACGGAGGAGATCAGACATGGGTTTCGAGTTTGAAATGGATTACGATACTGTCGTAAACATTAAAGTTGTCGGCGTAGGCGGCGGCGGTAACAATGCGGTCAATCAGATGGTATCCAGCGGACTACAGGGCGTTGACTTTATCGCGATCAATACCGATAGGCAGGCGCTCAATCGTTCGGAGGCTGAGGTAAAAATTCAGATTGGCGCAAAGTTGACCAAGGGTCAGGGCGCGGGTTCCAAGCCGGAGGTCGGCCGCAAGGCTGCTGAGGAGAGCCGTGAGGATATCTCAAAAGCGCTAGAGGGTGCGAATATGGTATTTATTACCGCCGGCATGGGCGGCGGCACGGGTACGGGCGGCGCACCGATCGTTGCACAGATTGCGCGTGAAATGGGTGTCCTGACAGTTGGCGTTGTCACCAGACCGTTTGCCTTTGAGGGCAAAAAGCGTATGGAGCAAGCGAATGCCGGCATTGAAAACCTGAAGGAAAATGTCGACTCCCTCATCGTCATCCCGAACGAGCGTCTGAAGTTTGTCTCTGAACAGAAGATCAGCTTCAAGAACGCATTTGAGATTGCGGATAACGTATTGCGTCAGGCAGTCGCTTCGATCTCTGAGTTGATTACCGTTCCGGGTCTGATTAATCTGGACTTTGCGGACGTTACCTCTGTCATGAAGGGCGCGGGCTATGCGCACATGGGCGTCGGCTCTGCAACCGGTAAGGACAAGGCAGAGGAAGCGGCAAAGAAGGCCATTCAGTCTCCGTTGCTGGAGACCTCCATCAACGGCGCGCATGGCGTCATCCTGTCGGTCATCGGATCCTCTGATATCGGCCTGGATGAGATTGAGCGTGCGGCAAGCATGGTACAAGCTGCAGCGCATCCGGACGCACATATTATCTTTGGCGCATCCATTAACGACGATGTGGACGAGGAGATCCGTGTTGTTGTCATTGCAACCGGCTTTGATACTGCGCCGCAGGCAAGACAGGAGCAGACTACGATGTTCTCCAGTGCGAAGAAGTCGGCGTTCAGCTCGCCGGCACAGACATTCTCCGCGGCTCCGACCGCAGCTCCGCAGGCAAGCGTGTCTGACGGCAAGCCGATCGAGTCGGACGACCCGTTCGCGGCGATCATGGATCTGTTTAATAATAAGTAAGCTTGTGCACGGAGCGTCATTGCTCAGGAAAAAGAACAACGACCGGCCCTTCTTCTTCGGAGGAAGGGCCTTTCAACGGAGCGAAAAATCGGGAGGTGTGCACAATGATTGAGTATTTCAAGTCAGAGGGCGGACGTATCGTTTCGCTTGAACAAGCAGAGCATGGCTGCTGGATCAATCTCGTTCACCCGACAAGAGAAGAGGTCAACAGCGTCATTGTGTCGCAGGGGTTGGATGCGGGCTTTGTCAGCGCCGCGCTTGACCCGGAGGAAAGCTCCCGTGTCGAGGTAGAGGACGATCAGGTGCTGCTGATCGTCGACGTACCTGTGGAGGAGGAGAGCGACAGCATCACGCGCGACGTGCAGATGTACGCCACGTTGCCAATGGGTGTGGTTGTCGCAGAAAATGTCGTCATCACGGTTTGCCTGCTGGATACCAGCGTAACGCGTGACATCGCAAAGGGCAAGGTGCGCGGCGTGCACACGGCAATGCGCACACGGTTTGTCTTTCAGCTGCTGCTGCGTGTAGCGGGACGCTTTCTGAATTACCTGCATCGCATCGAGCGCAGCTTTAGCGAGATCGAGCGGCGGCTGTATGACAGCCTGCGCAACGAAGAGCTGATGCAGCTGCTCGGCCTGCAAAAATCCCTCGTCTATTTTTCCGCGTCGCTCAAGGGCAACGAGGTAACGATGGAAAAGGTGCTGCGCGGACGCATTATTAAACTGTATGAGGACGATCGCGACCTGCTGGAGGACGCGCTGATCGAGATTCGTCAGGCGATTGAAATGTCTGGTATTTATTCCTCCATCCTTGCCGGCACAATGGAGACCTACTCCTCTGTTGTATCCAACAACATGAATGACATCATGAAAGCGCTCACAGTTATTACGCTGATTATGACGATACCGAATATGGTCTTTGGCTTTTACGGTATGAACGTATCGTACTTGCCGGGCGCAATCAGCTTTATCCCGTTAATCTTATCTGTGGTCGCTTGTGTTATCGCATGGTTGTTCCTCAAAAAGCACAAGCTGTACTGAAAAGGAGAATACGAATGACAACGAAAACCATACCGTCGGTTGTCGCGCTGGCCGGACTTCTCAAGAGCATTTTTATTTCCGGCCGGTTTAAAAAGGACCTTCCGATGCAGATTGTCGATCCGAGGGGCAATCCGGTCTGCGTGATTCGCGCAGAGGATACGGAGCGTTGGATTCGCACAAATTATAAGGATAGTATTGCCTGCACACGCAGGCTGTGTACCCGTTCGCAGTGGGATAGAATGGACATTGTGCAGCAGATTCGCCTGTGCGACTGCTGGGAAGCGCTCGCCGTGATGGAATATCTCGACGTCGGCTATGACGAGGGCAACCGCTTCGAGATTGACGAGTACGAGTGCTGAATCTGGTATCATAGAGAGGAGTTTAAAATAATGGCTGAAGCTTCTAAACAAGAGAATAAGATGGGCGTCATGCCAATCAACAAGCTGTTGATCTCCATGGCTTTGCCTATGATCGTATCTATGCTGGTACAGGCACTATATAACATTGTCGACAGTATCTTTGTATCGCGCATTTGTGAGGATGCATTGACGGCGGTTTCTTTGGCCTTTCCTGTGCAGAACCTTATGATTGCTATTTCCTCCGGCACTGGCGTCGGTGTGAATGCCCTGCTGTCCCGCTCGTTGGGTGAGAAAAATCAGGAAACGGCGGATCGAGCTGCAATGAATGGTATTTTTCTTGCAATTTGCAGCTATCTGGTCTTTTTGATCTTTGGCCTGACCGCTTGTCATCTGTATTTCTCCACGCAAACGGACAACGAGGCAATCATCGCCTACGGCGATACCTATCTGAGCATTGTCTGTGTTTGTTCGTTTGGCATGTATATTCAGATGATGTTCGAGCGCGTGCTGCAGGCGACCGGACGCACGCTGTATACGATGTTTACACAGGGCGCGGGCGCCATCATTAATATTATCATGGACCCGATTCTGATTTTTGGCTTGTTCGGCGCGCCGGAGCTTGGTATTGCGGGCGCGGCGGTCGCAACGGTATTTGGTCAGATTGTTGCAGCCTGCATGGCCATTTTGTTTAACAAGAAATACAATACGGATGTCAACTTGACGGTGCGCGGCTTCCGACCGGATCTGCATACAATCGGCAGGATTTATTCGGTCGGCGTCCCGTCCATTCTGATGATGTCGATCTCTTCTATCATGGTATACGGTATGAACCGTATCCTGATTGCATTTACATCGACCGCGACGGCGGTATTCGGCGTATACTTCAAGCTGCAATCGTTTATCTTTATGCCGATTTTCGGTTTGAACAACGGCATGGTTCCGATCGTCGCCTATAACTATGGCGCGTGCAAGCCGGATCGCATCATGAAAACCATTCGACTTACAATGCTGTATGCGGAGATTATCATGCTCATTGGCTTGGTTGTATTCCAGCTTAAGCCGGATGTTCTGTTGAGCATGTTCAACGCGTCGCCGGATATGCTGACGATCGGCGAGCCTGCGCTGCGCACGATCTCTTTCAGCTTTCTGTTCGCGGGTATCTGCATCATCAGCTCGTCGACATTTCAGGCGCTGGGGCGCGGCATGCTGTCGCTGGCAATGTCGTTTGCCCGTCAGCTTGTCGTACTGCTCCCAGCGGCATATCTGCTGTCGCTTGCTGGCAATGTCGAGCTGGTCTGGTGGTCGTTCCCGATCGCTGAGATTGTCTCCATGGCCATGAGCATGATCTTCATGCGGCGCATTAACAATCGAGTACTAAAACCACTGGCATCAGAAACAGTATAAATTCGGACAGCGTGGTGTGCCAGCCACGCTGTTTTTGACAAAAAATGAGGAGGATTAACTTGACGGATATGGAGCGGCGGCTCAAGCAATATGAACCGCTTTTTGGCGGCTGGTACGTAAACGATAAAATCGGCAGTGGTTCCTACGGTCATGTATATCGTCTGACATCTCGCGATCTGTTCGGAAAGACATTTTCCTCGGCGCTCAAGGTGATTGAGATTTTGCCGGAGGAGGAAATATTGGAGGACCCCGCGCGCGTCGAGCTATTGATGCGCAAGAAATATCTCAACGAGGTGGGGCTGCTGGATGCGCTGCATGGCGTCAGCCATGTTGTAAACATTGAGGATCAAGCGCTCATGGAGCTGCGTGAGGACGGGCGGCTGGTCGGCTATGACCTGCTCATCCGCATGGAGCTGCTGGACAGTGTGCACCAGCTGCTCAAGACGGGCGACAAGAGCCTGTATTCCGTTGCGGAGGCACGCCATCTGGGACGGGATATCTGTCACGCGCTGATTCATTGCCATCAGGAGGGCATTCTGCATCGGGATATCAATCCAAACAACATTTTCCGCAACCGGTTGGGAGAATACAAGCTGGGTGATTTTGGCATTTCCAAGCATCTAAGCGGCGCGATGCGCGCAAAAACCCGCATTGGCACAAAGCGCTACACGGCGCCGGAGGTCATCGCAGGCGAGCCGTACGATGTGCGCGCGGATCTATATTCTCTTGGTTTGGTGCTGTATCAGCTGACCAATTCCGGCTTTCAGCCTTTTTTGTCGGCGGGTGCCACGCGGGAAGAGGTCGAGCACGCACAGGAGCGGCGTTTAAACGGCGAGCCATTGCCGCCGCCGTCACAGGCGGATGAGGCAATGACAAACATTATTCTGAAGGCATGCGCGTTTGATCCGGAGGATCGGTTTGAAACAGCACAGGATATGTATGACGCGCTCGCGGGTACCGCAAAGGTTTCCGCGCTGCCGGATTTCTGGTGGAGAAGCATAGCGCCGCGTTTCAGCCTGCTCGGCTCGTTTGGACTGACGCCGCGCGATACATGGGAAATGCGTTATATGGCAGATTTGCTGTCAGCGGACGATACGCAAAAGCTCGTCGCTGACGGTGTGCTCACAAAATATATGGCGGACGGTCTGCCGCGATGGCGCATCAAAAGGGCATGGCTGCCGATCAACCGCTTGACGCTCGATCAGTATACCGAGCTGAAAGCACGCGCCTTTGACGGCCGTGCGGATCTGGTGGCAGTACATTGCGGCGGCATGCTCAAGACGATTGGCTCGCGTGCGTTCCGCGGCTGCGTCAATCTGGCGGAGCTGGAACTGGAGGACGGCGTGCAGCGTATTTTAAGCGGTGCGTTTTCCGGCTGTGTTAAGCTGACGGAATGCTGCCTGCCCGCCTCAATCCGCACGCTGGGAGACGGTGCGTTTTCCGGCTGCGAGCTGCTGCAAACGGTGCATTTACCGGACAGCCTGCACGGCGTTTCGGCGAAGCTGTTTGCGGGCTGTGCATCGCTGCACCATGTCAAAATACCGGCATCCGTGCGCAGTATTGGTGAAATGGCGTTTCGGGACAGCGGACTGGGCAGCATCTCTCTGCCAGACACCTGCCCGCGTGTGAGTGACGCGGCGTTTCTGGGCTGCCGCCGGCTGATGGATGTACAGCTGTCCGCACAATCGACGGTCATTCCAAAGAGCTGCTTTTCCGGCTGTACCTCGCTTTCGCATATTGCGCTGCCGTCATTGATTACAGAAATTCGCGGCCGCGCGTTTTACAACTGTGCCTCGCTTGAGCGCATAGTGCTGCCAAATGGCGTGCGGCGCATTGGCGCACAGGCGTTTGCCCAGTGCGACGCGATGACGACGATTGTACTGCCGGATTCACTTGAGCAGATTGGAGAGGATGCGTTCGGCAGCGGCGGTTTTCTGAAAAATAAGTTTGGCAAGCTGACTGTCATTGCGAAGGAAGGCAGCATAGGCTGGCAATATTGTAAAAAGAACGGCATTCGGGTGAGGGAGCCGTGAGAGAGGACATCCGCGCACAATTGGAGCAGCTGGCGGAGCCAGAATACGGCGCCTTTTCCGCGGCGCTCATTCCGAATGGTCCGCCCATGCTGGGCGTTCGACTGCCCAAACTGCGCGCCCTTGCCAAACAGCTCGCGCCGGAGGCAGAGCAGCTGCTTGCCGCACCGTGCGACGCGCTGTTTGAGGACATCATGCTGCGCGGCATGCTCATCGGCTGCATGACGTGCAGTACACAGCGCCGGCTGCAGGAGATCGCGGACTTTGTGCCGCTCATCGACAATTGGTCGGTCTGTGATAGCTTTTGCGCCGGACTCAAGGAGGCAAAGCGCAGGCCGCAGGAATATTGGGACTTTATTTTGCCGTATCTGCACAGCAAGACGGAATTTAGCGTGCGCTTTGCGGTCGTGATGCTGCTCGACTATTTTTCAAAGGGTGTGTGGCTGCCGCGCACGCTGGAGCAGCTGCAAGCGGTTACCCATGACGGCTATTATGTCAAAATGGCGGTCGGGTGGGCAATTTCGGTTTGCTATATCCATGATCCCGTGCTCACGTGGGATTGGATGCAAGCCATCCGGCTGGACGGACAGACGCGGCGCATTGCGATACAGAAATGTCTCGACTCGCGCAGGGTGCGGGGTGCGGACAGAGAACGTCTGCGTGCGATGCGGGATACGTATACAGAACAATAGGCAAAAGGGACAGCGTTGTGCGGCTGTCCCTTTTTTGGGCGGTTGTTGTTATTCATCCTGTGCCTGTTCGGCTGCGGCGCGATAGCGTTCATATTGCTCCGGCAGCTTTTTCTTGAGGGAAAGCGGGCGTCCGTTTTCCCCGATAAAGCAGTGGTCGGATGTCGCCGTGCCGCACAGCTTGTTGGTCATCGCATCACGGAATTCATAGGCGACCGTCATGCGTACCGGCGTCAGTTTGGTGATCGCAACGTAGATGCGGCAGGTTTGTCCGAACCGCATCATAGAGCGGTACTGCACGGAGACGCCGATGACCGGAATGGAAACCCCGTCGCGTTCCATGCAGTCATAGCCATAGTGCATGTGCTCCATATAAGCGATGCGCGCTTCTTCCATCCAGTGCAGATAATTTGCATGATGTACGATGCGCATGCCGTCGGTTTCGTAATATTGTACCTTGTGGTCATAAAAGAAAATGAATTGCATTTAATTTCCCTTCTTTATTTTTTGGCTTGCAAATTGCAAGCGGTATGGGTCTTTGCCGCTTATAAAGGAAGGCTATCAGGCGACATGTTTCCCAATGCATCTATTCTTATATGGCAGGCCCATATGCCATGCGATCAATTTTGCTCACTGTGGCGATAGTCCTTGGGTTTCAGGCCGGTTACCTTTTTGAAGATGCGTGAGAAATATACCGGGTCAGAAATGCCTATGCGTTCCGCAACCTCATAGCTTTTCAGATCTGTCGTGCGCAGAAGAACCTTTGCCGCTTCAATGCGTACATTTTGCAAATAAGTGCTCAGATTTACACCTGTCTCGCGCTTGAAAATTCGGCTGAGATAGCTTGGGCTGAGATAGAAGTGCTGTGCAAGCAGCTCGAGCGACAGTGAGTCTTCGTAATGGGTATCCACATAATTCCGAATCGAATGGATTAACGTATCAGGATTCGTACCGCTGCTTTGCGACAGCTCCAGCATTTGGCTGACAAAGGTACGGGTGCATTCTTCCATTTCGGCAAACGAAGAGGTTTCCAGAATATGCTTGAGCGTACTTACATTACCCTTCGCCATCCGATGCTCTGCCGTCTGCGGGAACTGTAAATCCATGCTGAACTGATGGATATATACGCAGACGTTGCGCATGGTATCCAGCGGTACCTTGTGCGCACACAAAAAGGAAAAAATATCATCCAGCCTGCGGCTGACTTCTGCATCGTTGCGGCTGTCGATCGCAGACTTGATTGCACAGAGCTGATCGTATATTTCGTCTGTAAGCTGAGTAGAAAAGGTGTGCAGCTCAGAAAAATGCAACACGGGCTGATCTGGAGAAAAAGAAGCAAACTGTGCAGCCTGAGAGGCTTCATCTGCAGCATCGGCGAGCACAATGGGATTCTCCCGACAGTTGCTGATACCGATGAAAAACGTAAACTGCGGAAGCGTTCCCACGATATTGACCGCGTCATGACACAGCGCCGTGATCGGAGCTTCCCCGGTTGCACAGACCACGCCATAGCATTCCTGCATGCCGCGCGTGATTAAATAAAGTGGGTAATCGGACAGACAATCAGCAAGAATTTCCCAGGATCGCGTTAGCGCGTCGGAACACTCCTGTTCGCTCAGCGTTTCGCCCTCCAGCGGGGCGATATGCAATTTGAGCACAAAATAGCTGCTCAGATCCAGATTCAGCTGTGCCAGCCGATTGAATATATAGAGCTGCGAGCAGGCAGTACGGTGAAGCAGATCCTGCAACAGCATACTGCGTTGCAGACGAACATTTTTCTCAGATGTCGTCGCCAGCTCCTGCTGCAGGCTCTGGTTGCTGCGGTCCTTGAAAATAGCGGCCTTCGCTTTTTCGATCGCGTGGGTCAGGCTTTCCACCGTAGTGGGCTTGAGTACAAAGTCGATCACATGATACTGGATGGCGCGTTGTGCATAAGAAAAATCCGGATAACCAGTCAGGATGATAACCTGTGTTTTTGAATATCGTTCGGAGATGACCCGTGCGAGTTCCAGTCCGTCCATATCCGACATACGGATATCGCTGATGACAATATTGGGGCGGGCGGTTTGCATCTGCTCAAGCGCGGTTACTCCATCTTCCGCCTGTGCAACGATCTGGCAGCCGAGATCTTCCCAGTGAATGCAGTGAATCAGACCCTTGCGGATGGCGGCCTCATTGTCTACAATCATTACACGGAGCATGTTGGATTTCCTCCTTCCTTAGAGCGATCCGTCATCTGAATGGGTAACGTGAGCACAATACTGGTACCTTTTCCGAGTTCCGATTGGATGGACATGCCGTATGGTTCGCCGTACAGAAGCTGGATGCGGCGTTCAATATTGCGCAATGCAACATGCGCATGACGCCGGTTGTCAATATCCTGCACCGGTTTATCCAGTATGGCAGGATCAAAACCCACACCATCGTCCTTCACGCGGATATAAATCGCATCCTCCTCTTCCCAGATACTGATACGTACCCAGCCGCCCTGCCGTTTTGGTTCCAGCCCATGGACAATACAGTTTTCGACCAGCGGTTGAATCGTCAGCTTAGGCAGAAAATAGTCCAAAATAGACGTGTCCTCCACATCAATCGTATATTGCAGCTTTTCTTCAAAGCGTTCCTTTTGAAGTGCCAGATAATACCTGGTATATTCCAGCTCTTCGCGCAGCGTGATACTCTGTTTGCCGCGATGGACAACATTTGCGCGCAGAAGCCGTGCCAGATTCTGTACGGTTGTACAGATTGCGGGCTGCCCGGCTGTCATACAGCGCATATTGATCAGCTCGAGTACGTTAAATATAAAATGCGGCTGAATCTGTGATTCGAGCTGATCGATTTCGGCATCGCGCAGCAGCAGTCCCTTTTGATAAACCTCATTAAACAGTGTGTCCAGGCGATTGGCCATATCGTTGAACGCATGCGTGAGGATTTCCGTTTCCCGATAAGGCGTTTCCTCCATGCGTACCGAAAAATCGCCGGATGCAAGCAGGCCGATGGAGTGAAGCATTTGCCGGAGCGGGCGTATGAGAAGAATCACCAGCGTAAGCAAAATCACTAGGGTTATAATCAGGATCACCGCAGTGACAAAAATATAGATTTGCGTACTCTGTCGAATGCTGGTCAGGATCTCGTCGCGCGGAATATAAATATCAATGCGCTCACGGTACGGGGAAAGCTGCCGCCATGTGTGGTACCACGACATTTCGTCGATCTCAACTTCCGAATCATTGCACACGACAGGCAGCAGATCAGGCATCTGAACGCCGGAGAAGCCAATCTGCTGTTCTCCGTCCGCGGAGCTGAACTGTATCATCGCTGACGGATAAAGTGATTGCAGCGAGGTAATATCCAGCAGTGTGTTCATATCCAGCTCAATGATGATTTTGCCAAGTGCATCTATATCTTTATCTTGCAGGTCGACGAAATCAATGATCATGTAAGCATAGCCCGGAATATCCGGATCGGCATATAATTCGCGCGCTGAGTTGCGAGCGCCGGCTTGCTGATAAATGGTCAGGATACGCTGGGACGTATTGATATAGTAATTCCCTCCGTAAATGGGGAAATAATCCTGCTCATTTTTGATCAAATAAATCGAACCGACTGTATTCAGGTTAATCGAATTGCTGAGCGTAAACGCGCGGCTGAAGCTCTGTGCCAGCTGAGAGCGATCTATTTGTGATGACTGCGTGTTGCTGCGCATGTAAGTGCAGACATTATCGTCTGTGATCAGATAAAAGATACAGTCGCGCAGTGTATCAAGCACGTCGTTCATCTGTTCTGTGAGACTATCAAGATGTACGAGCACTGTCTCGCTGGCATTGTGCTCCAGCTGACGGGATACGCTTTTGGTAAAATAGGCGCCTGCACTGACAACCGGCAGGAATACCAGTAGACAGATCATCAAAATGATCAGTGCGACGAGGGAGATTTTGCGTTTCATATGGCGCCCCCTTTTTAGACAGGATATCTCATCGACATTGTATCATATTCTGATGGATTTGTGCACCGCCGGAAAGTGTTCAATTAAAAAAGGGAAAAATAAATCCTGCATTTCGACAAAAAAATCCTATCTTTACGAAATCGGCAATCTTTTACACGGCAAAAACACAACAGAATCCTATCTTTGGTACGGTTTATTCATTGTCTAAAAGCGGTGTATTTCTTATAATAAAGGCATCAACAAAGCACGGTGCGTCACCGTGACACTATGATATGTTAGGAGGCTACAACATGAAAATGAAACGTTTGCTGGCCATTATAATGGCAGGCATCATGCTGACCGGCGCACTGACTGGTTGTGGCGCAAAGGACGAAACCGCCGAGAGCGGAGATTCCGATGTGATTACAATCAATTACCCGACCTTTCAGTGCGGTACAAACACCTCCGCTCCGGTATGTGATCAGCTTATTGCGGAGTTTAACGAACAGTACAAGGGTAAGTATGAAATTGTGAAAGAGGATGTCCCGGGAGACCAGAACTACATCGACAAAATCAAGGTCCAGCTGGGAACAGGCGATCTTCCTCCTGTAATCTACGGCGGCGGCTATAACCTGCTTGATCTGGTCATTGCCAAGGATCTCGCAGTCGATTTGACCGACGCAGTTGAGGCTGATCCG
Organism: uncultured Butyricicoccus sp.; assembly: GCA_964513445.1. Classification (GTDB taxonomy): domain Bacteria; phylum Bacillota; class Clostridia; order Oscillospirales; family Butyricicoccaceae; genus Butyricicoccus_A. Next base: position 50,863 of record CAZEMM010000002.1, read on the forward strand.
GAATGGAAGGCCTTGTATTCTGAAACTGCAATTTCTACAAACAGCCGTGACGGGAAAATCTATGCCTCTTCTTCGGAGGGTCAGGTAATTGGATACTTCTACAACAAGGAGCTATTTACCAAGGCAGGCATTTCCGAGCCGGCAAAGACCTGGGATGAATTTTTCGAGCAGTGCGAAAAGCTGAAGGCCGCAGGCATCACTCCGCTCTCCATGGATACAGCGGATTCGGCTTGGGTCACGCAGCTCTGGATGGGCGCAATGGTTGGGTCCGCTTCCGACGCAGGCCTGGAGCTCATGCAGACCATGAATCCGACCGATTATAATACCCCTGAAATGATCGCCGCTGCGGAAAACATCCAGAAGCTCTTTCAGAACTATACGACGGAGGATGCGAATGGCGGCAAGTACGAAAATGCAGCCAATAACTTCCTTTCTGAGCAGACAGCGATGCTTGCAAACGGACCGTGGATGATTGGCGATTTCTCCGACACGTCTATGACTACAGAAGGCTTTGCCGATAAGGTTGGAGTGGCTCTATTCCCGGAAAATTTTGTTTACGATGCGCCGATTCAAGGCTATATCGTTACCAAGCAGGATGATCCAGAAGTCGAAGCGGCTGCAATCGAAATGGTAAAATTCTTTACCTCCGCGCATGCACAGCAGGTTGCAATGGAGCTTCAGGGCATGGTTCCTGCCTCAAATACCGTCGAACTCACTGATACCGCGAAGGAAACCTATCCGCTGCTCGCAGAATTCCTCGATCTGGCCGCCGAACAGGGCGTAGGCCGCACGGACACCATGCAGGCAACTATGTTCCCGAATCTGTTGGATGTCATGAGCCAGCAGCTTCCGCTGCTCGCAAGCGGCGAATTGGATGCCGCAGGCTTCTGCCAGAAACTGACCGACGCAGCAGCCAAGAACTGATAACCTCTCTTTCCCCATATACCTACTGATCGGAGAGGCCTAGAGCCATGCTCTGGGCCTCTTTCGTATATTTTACGGCCAGACATCTGGCCGCAGGAAAGGAATTCTGCATTATGAAACGAAAAAAAGGGTGGATTCCCGTCTTTCTGCTTCCCGCGGTCGTGTTATTTCTGTTAATTTATGCTGTGCCGCTTGTGATCGTATTTGCCTCCTCGCTGTTTGATTACCGACTGTCCGGAGATGGCTTAACATTTATCGGATTCCAGAACTACATCGATCTGTTCCATGATCCGTCGTTTACGCAATCATGCATACACACGATTATCTGGATTTTGCTGCACTGCATTCTGCATGTTTCGCTGGGCGTACTGCTTGCGCTGATACTGTACAAGCGGCCGCGCGGCTGGAAGTTTGTACGAACCGCGTACATGATTCCCAATATCATCTCAAACGCCGCGATGGGCATGATTTTTCTCAATATTTTTAATCCACAGTACGGCGTTCTCAACTCAGTGCTCAAGGCAATCGGCCTTGAACATCTGACACATAACTGGCTGATGGACACGGCAACTGCTTTTCCATCGGTCACCGTGATTTGGACACTGTTTGCAGGATATACCACTACGCTCGTGCTTGCTGAGGCATTAACGATTGACGACTCTGTTTTGGAGGCGGCCCGGGTAGACGGCGCGACATCGTTTCAAACGGATCTGTTCGTGGTTCTTCCGCTGCTCCGGAAAATTATCGGAACCACCATGGTTATGGCGGCCACGTATATGCTGCAAATGTTTGACCTCATTTACATTACCACCAAGGGTGGCCCAGGCACTGCGACGATGAACCTGCCGCTCATGCTGTACAGCGTGTACAAGACGGAAAACAACTATGGTTATTCCAATGCCATCGGCGTATGTATCGTCGTTGCGGGTGTTGTATGTATGACTGTCATTAATAAGCTTATGAAAGTCAACGAGGAAGATTATTAAGGAGGGCTATCGATGCAATCGACGTTTCGTAATATGGCCATAAAAGATCGTCTGCTGTTTATTCTGAAATATCTGTATATGGCGCTGTGTGTCGTTGTAGCGTTGTTCCCGATCCTGTGGGTGGTGCTATCTTCATTCAAATCCAACGCGGAGATCTTGTCCAACGGGATTTCTCTGCCCACGCACTTCTCCTTCGACGGATATACCGCTGCGCTCGACATGGCCCCGATCTTTAAGTTTTTTGGCAACAGTGTGCTGGTCACCTGCGCGGCGACGGTGTTCAATGTATTGATTTTCGCGATGGCGGGATATGTATTTGCGCGGTGCCATTTCTTCGGGGATAAGCTGCTCTATCTGATACTTTCCCTGTCGCTTGTTATCCCGATGACCGCGCTGCTGCAGCCCGTATACAGCGTGATCAATAATTTGGGGCTTTATGACACCAAAGCAGGATTGATTCTGGTAAACACAGCGCTCAATATGCCGATGAGTCTGCTTATTCTGCGCGGCTCGTTCCAGTCCATCCCGAAAGCGATTGAGGAAGCCGCATATATCGACGGCGCTGGATTTGTGCGAACCTTTTTCCAAATCATGCTGCCCTGCGCCAAGGGAGGCTTGACTTCGGCGGCGGTGCTGTGTTTTCTCAACACATGGAATGAATTTACCTTTTCGCTCCTGCTGACCAGCGGCGTAGATGCACGCACGCTTCCGCTCTCGCTGAGTTATTTCACCTCCCAGTTCAGCTTTAACTATACCGCTCTATTTGCGGCAGTCACAATTGCGGTTATTCCATCCATTATCGTGTTTGCTATTTTCCAGGAGCAGGTTGTCTCCAGCCTGACCGCTGGTTCCGTCAAAGAATAAAAAAGGGGGCACAAATCACATGGCTAGTATTTCTCTGAAGCATATCCAAAAGGTATATCCAGGAGGTATTGAGGTCATCTCCGATCTCAGTCTTGAAATCCAAGACAAAGAATTCGTCGTGCTGGTCGGACCTTCGGGCTGCGGCAAATCCACCACGCTGCGCATGATCGCAGGACTGGAGGAGATTTCGGGCGGCGAAATGTATATCGGGGATCGCCTGGTCAACGACGTTGCGCCTAAAGAACGCGACATTGCGATGGTATTCCAAAACTATGCACTCTATCCGCATATGACCGTCTATAAGAACATGGCATTTGCGCTCAAGCTGCGCAAAACACCGCGCGAGGAGATCGACAAAAAGGTGCACGAGGCTGCCAAAATCCTCGACATTGAACATCTGCTCAACCGCAAGCCCAAGCAGCTTTCCGGCGGACAGCGACAGCGCGTTGCGCTTGGCCGAGCCATGGTGCGCGATCCCGCCGTGTTTCTGCTTGACGAGCCGCTTTCCAATCTGGATGCCAAGCTGCGCGCCCAGATGCGTACCGAAATCATTAAGCTCCACAAAAGGCTGGACACCACCTTTGTTTACGTCACGCACGACCAGACGGAAGCCATGACTATGGGCGACCGCATTGTTGTCATGCGGGAGGGCGAGATTCAACAGGCAGATACGCCGCAGACGCTGTACGATCATCCGTGTAATCTGTTTGTAGCCGGCTTTATAGGCTCTCCGCAGATGAACTTTGTGGATGCAGCCGTGAGAAAAACCGCGGGCGGCTATGCTGTCGATTTGGCCGGGAACATCATTCCGGTACCGGGAAAAGCGGAGGCTCTCGCGCCGTATGTCGGCAAACAGATCGTCCTTGGCATTCGTCCGGAAGACCTGCATACCGAAGGCGCGCTGTTTGAGCAATACCAGCAAAGCGTGATCGACCTGCACGTGGATATCGCTGAGCTGATGGGTGCGGAAATTTATGCCCATTGTGAATTCGGCGGCATACCGTTGACCGTACGCGCTCCAAGCCGTCTGGCCATTTCTTCAGGCGACTGCATCCGTGCGGCGCTTGACCTGAGCAAGCTGCACATATTCGATAAGGAAACGGAAAAGGTCATCGAAATTTGATCGGAGGGGTTATCATGTTTCGTCCGTCCTATCTCAGGGAAGGGCAGGGAATTGAAAAGGATACACCGCCCAAGCATGGCATATCATTCGTTGCGGAAACCTTGATCCGTGAATTTTGGCAGATTGTCAAGATGAATGCGCTGTTTGTGTTGACTGCGTTGCCGATTTTCACCTTTGGAGCCGCGCGTGCAGCAATGGCGCGCTGCTCTGTAAATATGGTGCGCGATGTCCCCAATGATGTTTGGACAGACTTCTTCCGTGCAATTCGGCAGGATTTTGCCCGCAACGCGGCGATTGGATTTGTCGAGCTGGCGCTGACAGGGTTTTCTCTCGTGCTGCTGTATACAAGCGCCGCATCGGATCGCTTTGGAACAGCTGTGCTTGCTATGCTGCTGCTTTGTGTAACAGAGGCATTCTTTCAGAACCTGTGGCCTTTGCTGGCTGCGATTGATCTGCCCTTTTCTCACACGGCAAAAAACGCATGCCTTCTGTGCCTGCTGCGTCCGGTGCAGACCATCGCTGCCGTTGTGCTGAACGCAGTCCTGCTACTCCCATGCCTGATGCTGCTTCCGTTATCCATCCCTGTCTGTTTGCTGCTGCCATTTGGCCTGAGCAGCTTTTTCTCCAGCGCACTGTGCTGGTCTGGCTGCAAGCGGTATATTATTTTACCTGAAGCTGTCAATTAGATGAATCACGCCTTGCTGGCTGCAAGGGGTTTTAACCGTAAATTTTTTGTTGTAGTAGGAGGTATTTTCTCATGAGACTGACTGTCATCGGCGGCGGTGGCGTGCGTTCCATGTTCCTCGCCAAGAGCATCGCGCAGCGCGCACAAGAGCTTTGCATTGATGAGCTGATCTTTATGGATAACAATCCGGAAAAGCTGCGCATTTACGGCGGGTTGGCGCGTCATGTGGCGCAAACGCTGTGTCCGGCTATGCGATTTGTTCTGACTTCTGATGCGGTCGCGGCAGTCACCGTTGCCGATTATGTAATCACAACGATCCGTGTTGGCGGCGATGCCATGCGCGTGCGCGACGAACGAATCGCTCTTTCGCATGGCGTGCTCGGACAGGAGACGACAGGGGCGGCGGGCGTTTCGTTTGCGATGCGTTCGGTTCCTGCGCTCGCCGCATACTGCGAACTGATCCGCAAATATGCCAAGCCAGATGTCAAGGTGTTCAACTTCACCAATCCGGCGGGTGTGGTTTCACAGGCGCTGCGTGATATGGGGTATGATTTTACCTATGGTATCTGTGATGCGCCCAGCGGTATGCTGCATCAATTCGCCGACCTGTATGGCGTCGATGCGTCTCGCATCTATGGCGACTGCTATGGTCTGAATCATCTGTCCTACTTTCAAAGCATCCGGATCGACGGACGGGAGATCATGCAGGAGCTGATTGAGAACGATGAAGCGTACGAAAAGACCGATATGCGCTTTTTTGAAAAGGAGCTTCTGCGCGACCGCGGCTGCGTGCTCAACGAGTATCTGTATTATTTCTATTATCGGGAAAAGGCGGTTGAGAACATCCTGAACGCCGGCGTGACGCGCGGAGAGACCATCTGCGAGATCAACCGTCAGATGACCGAGGAGCTTCGACACATTGATATTGAATCGGACTTTGAAGCCGGACTCAAATGCTTTGAAAAATGGTATGGAAAGCGCGAAAACGCCTATATGGCCAATGAAACCGGCATCCGCCGCGACAAGCCGTGGTCATTTGACATCTATGCAAAGGACGCGGGCGGCTATGCGGGCGTTGCGCTGAAATTTATGGAAATCGCGGCCTCCGGCGGAACGGGGACGATGATCCTGTGCACGCCCAATCAAGGCGCGATCGCGGACTTGCGCGATGACGATATCATTGAGGCCACCTGTGATATCTCCTGTGACGGCGTGACGCCGCACCACTTTGAAAGCATTCCCGCCGGCAATCTGGAAATGATTCGCCGTGTGAAGTATTATGAACGTCTTGCGGCGCGCGGCATTGTCAACCGTTCCAAAAGAGATATTGTCGAGTGCCTGACCATGCACCCGCTGGTTGGCTCATATTCGCTTGCGACCCAGATTGCAGAGGAATATTTTACATTGAACGCCCCCTATATAGGGGACTGGAGGGATTAAATATGTCGTTTATCGCATCTGTCGGTGTGACAAACGTTGATTTGATGTATGTATCTATGCCGCGCGTCCCGGTCGAGGGCGAGGAGATTTTTGCCAAGGATTTCCGCATTCAGCTGGGCGGCGGCGCGCCGGGTACGCTGGTGAACGCCGCGCGGCTCGGACTGCCCGTCCGTTTGGCGACCTATCTGGGAGACGACCTGTTTTCCAATTTTGCACGCGGTGAATTTGAACGAAACGGCGTTATCCCGCGCAATTTGTCCGACGGAAAAGCGGGCTTTCCGCTCAACATTACCAGCGTCATGCTTACCTCGGCAGAACGGACATTTGCCACCTATTGTGCGCCGACGAAAATAACCGATTCGCTGCTGGAGTCGGTTTACCAGATGTCATCCGGCGCACGTATTGTGCAGATGCAGGAGGGATTTCTTCCGGTATATGAAAAGCTGCACAGCGAGGGCACAACCCTGCTGTTCGATATCGGCTGGGAGGATGAGATGAGCCTGGAAAAATACGGCGATTACCTGCGCCTGGCCGATTATTTCACGCCGAACACGCGAGAGGCGCTGCAAATCACAGGCGCGGGCACCCCTGCCGAAGCGCTTCATGTGTTGGCGGACTATATTGAAAAGCCGTTGGTCAAGCTGGATAAGGACGGCTGTCTCGTGCTGGAGGACGGCGTCCTGCATACCGTACCGGCGATTCCGGGGTTTACCTTTCGTGACGCCACAGGCGCGGGCGACGCCTTTCTCGCGGGACTGATGTATGGCCTGTATCATGGCTATTCCTTCCGAAAATGCGTCCTGTTTGGCAACATCACGGGCGGAAAATGCGTCACCGGTATCGGCTGCCTGACCAAATGGGCGGATGAAGCTGAATTGCTCGCATTGGCTCGAAAATATCAGGAATGGACTGAATAAATTGGAGGAATCGTATGAAAATCATTCGCGCAAAGGATTATAACGATATGAGCCGCAAGGCAGCGAACATTATTTCGGCGCAGGTCATCCTGCAGCCTGATTCCGTGATTGGCCTTGCGACCGGTTCTTCGCCGGTCGGCATTTACGAACAGCTTGTCAAGTGGTATCAAAAAGGCGATGTGGATTTTTCCGGCGTGACAACAGTCAATCTGGATGAATACTACGGCCTTGCGCCGGAAAATGAGCAGAGCTACCACTACTTCATGCACACGCATTTTTTTGATCACGTCAACATCGATCCGTCGCGCATCAATCTGCCTGACGGCACGGAAACGGATACAAAAAAGGAATGCGCGCGATACGACGCGCTACTGCAATCGCTCGGCGGCGTCGATCTACAGCTTCTGGGCATTGGCCGCAACGGCCATATCGGATTTAATGAGCCGCGCGACTTCTATGCCAAGGGAACGCACTGCGTTGATCTTGCGCCCTCTACGATAGAGGCGAACAAACGCTTTTTTGCCAGTGCGGACGACGTGCCGCGCCGCGCCTACTCGATGGGAATCCACACGATTATGACAGCGAAAAAGGTGCTTGTCGTAGCGAGCGGCGAGGATAAGGCGCAGGCAATTCGGAAGTCGTGCTTCGGTCCGGTTACCCCTCAGGTGCCCGGCTCCATTCTTCAGCTGCATAATGATGCGATTATTATTGCGGATGAAGCGGCGCTGTCGCAATGTGACGGTCTGCTGTAAGTGAGCTGGACGCCTGCCCCAATCTTTATCACCCCGGATCCCGTTCAGGGATTCGGGGCCTTTGTTTTCCCCAAAAACCGCGGAAATGCGCGCAAACGCAAAGAGAATGCAGCCCCGTTTTGTATAATACGGTATAACTACCTTGATACACGGCGGGAGGATACAGGCAATGCGCAAAATATATGGATACATTCGCGTATCCGCGAGGGATCAGAACGAGGACCGGCAGCTCATTGCGCTGCATGAGGCTGGCGTGCCGGAGAAAAACATCATGATGGACAAGCAGTCGGGCAAGGACTTTGACCGACCCGCCTACAAGCGGCTGATGCGGA
>CAZEMM010000003.1:0-58806 GCA_964513445.1 uncultured Butyricicoccus sp.
GATCGGACGCAAGCGGATCGCCCGCCGCGTTGGTGACGGTTTCGCCCTCCGCCACCGGGACGCGCGCGGAGACGATGCCAACGCGGTCGGCTTCGCCGTCATCATTATCGTCGAAGAAGACCAGATCCCCCGCCTCCGGGTAATAGCCGGAGGCCGCGGTTTCATACAGGTTGTAATTCTCAGAGGAAAGGGTCTGCACCCACTCCGGCGCGGACGCGCTCTGCGGGAACAGCTCGGCCGGCACCTTCGCATAATTCAGGCAGAAGGAGACGAACAGGGCGTTCCAATCGCCGTAAGCATCGCCATACCATGCGCCGTAGCGGGTGTAGCCCTTGGTTTCCTCCGTCTCGTTGCCGTCGGCATCCAACACGACCTGATAGTTGTCGGTGCTCTCGGTGTAGCCCATCTGGGTTCTTGCGATCGCAATCAGATCATCGGCATAGACGCCGGTCAGCTTCACGTCCGCGAACGTCTTTTCCCAGTCCGCCTTCGTTTCCACGTCGGCCTCCGGATTGGAATAGCAGGAGAGCGTGTGCGCATGCTCCTCTTTCCCGCATGTGATTGTCTCCTGATAGCATTCTTCCGTGTGGGTGTGGCCGTCGCTCTCATCCTGTCCGCAGGTCAGTACCCGCTCGGTGGTATAGCAGCCGTTCTCCTCGGAATGCGCGTGCTCCGTTTTGTCGCAGATCAGATTGCCGTCCGCGTCATAACACTCTTCACTGTGTGTATGTTCTTCCTCCGTGCATGACAAAAAGGCCTGCGTCTCGTAGCACCCGTCCGTATGGACGTGACCGGTGCTCTCCTCCTGTCCGCAGACCAGTTCCTTATTTATACAGTCTTCGCTGTGCTGATGCTCCTCTTTCCCGCAATAAGCCATCGCGGCCTGGCTCTCGCCGGTCATATGGAGCGACCAGGCGACGCTCACCGCTACCACCAGCGAGAGACATGCCAGTATTGCCCCCAGTCTCCGCCGCTTGCTGCGATCCTGCTTGAATTGCTTTAAATAATTCCTTACAGTGTTTTTCATGTCCATCCCCTTCTCATGAAATCAGGGATATTCCAGCCAGTGGCCAGACCCGAATGACCACGCGTCCGATCACCTGATCATATGGAATACAGCCCACCTCGCTGCTTCGGCTGTCCACCGAAACGCTGCGGTGATCCCCCAGTACAAAAATGCTGTTGTCCGGAACCTGATACGGATAGGTGATATCCGTGATGCCCAGTGATTTGTCCGTCACATACGGTTCCTCCAGCAGTTCCCCGTTTACATATACATTGCCATCGTTATCAATATTCACCCAGTCGCCGGGTTCGGCGATCATACGCTTTAGCAGCACATTGCCGGACACCCGAACGGCGCACAGGTCGCCGGTGTCAAAATCCGACGTTTTCACCAGCACGATGATGTCTCCATCCTCCAGCGTCGGCTCCATGCTGGTGCCCGACACCTGCAATACCGGCAGGAACAGCGTTACCAGCAGCACCGCCACCGCCGCAACAACCAGCAAAATCGCTACCGTGTTGCCCAGCACGCGCCAGAACCGCTGCGTTCGTTTCAGCCGCCGCCGCTCCTCCGCAACCTGCTCCACAGACGGGAGCGGGATATCCTTTCGTCGCTTATCTTTCGCCGCCGCCATCGTACCGTACCCCCTTTACGGAACGGCGCGCGTCGGCCTCGGGTATGGTTACCCGCCGTTCCTCCAGCCGTCGCTTCAGCGTTTCCCTGTTCCGTTGACGCGTTTCTCCGCTCCGCTGGAGCTTATATGTAAGTTCAACCGGATCCGTCCGGCTCAGTCGCCGGAACGCCTTATCTGTCATGCGCGATTCCTTCTTTTCTTATCGGGCCGCCCGTTTCGCTCCTTCCGAAAGGGCGGAACCGATCAGGTGCATAAGCTCCAGCACGCTTCGGAAATATGCTTCCTTCGCGCCCTCCCGCCGTATCCAGTCGATTCTGCCCTGCCAGCTGCTGTGCCGGCGGTGCAGGATCTGGATGCGAAAGACCGCAGCGCCCCTTGGCAGGCTCGGCACGGCCCCCGCAGGGTCCGAACGCTTTGGGAAATACGGCTGCTCCCCAGCCAGCCATGCCTGATGTCTGGCCTCGTCCGCCGCCTTCCGCCGTCCGGTTTCGTCTGGGGCAAAGCTGCGCCGCTCCGTATCCGCGCGGGGATATTGCCGCTGATTCATCTGCCGGTCCATCCACAGCAGCGACTCATTCAGGCTGCTAAACTCCACCGTTTCACACGAAGCGGTGTCGCACAGCGTGACGCCGTATGGCCTGCCGTCCCGTATATCGATCCCCAGCAGATATTCCGCACAGGGAGAGTGGATTGCCACCGCACGCACGCTACCCGTGTTCACAGCTTCCGTTGCCATTCCTACGCCTTTCCTTCCTCTATGCCCGCCGCCGTCCGCAAGCAGGCCGGCGGCGCGGGATATCTCTTTCGCGGCATCCCGCGGTTTTCCTCTTTCCGGATGGGCTTGCTTATGGCTTCGTTTCAAACAAAATAAACATTCTGTTGTAAACCAGATAGGCTGCAACGGGGCGCACCCATCTTTTTTTATTATAAGCCCCTTTTCCTCGTCTAGTCAATATGCAAAATAAACATTTTGAGGAAATTTTCGGGTGATCGTTGAAATATGGGCGCACAAAATTAACCCCCCTAGATTTCAGCTTTTCACATCAATCCAAGAGGGCTGATTTTCGCGGCCTTTTTTACGGCGCGCGTGTGATTTATCGCTTCCGGCCATTGCATCACAGCCTGTTTTGGCCCGAAAAAAAAGACCGTACAGACGTTATAACAGCCATCAGATCAACAAAATGTTTATTATGGATTTTTATGCTCGCGCGGCTTTTTGCTGCGTTTTTTTACTCCATCAGGACAAGCGCCATCCGATCGAGCTGCCTCTGGTGCTCCCTGCTGGTAGTAATGATATAGATGCGGGTGGTGTCGATGCTGCTGTGGCCTAAAATATCCGCCAGCCTGACGATGTCGTGGTCGATGGAGTAGAACTTTCGGGCGAACAGGTGCCGCAGGTTGTGCGGAAACACCTTCTCCGGCGGTACCCCTGCGCCCACGCAGAGGTTTTTCATCATCCGCCAGATGTTGGTACGATCCAGCGGATTCCCTGTCCTCGACACGAACACCGGGCCGCTGCGGATGTGATGCCTCCTGATAAACCTGCGCAGGAGCTTTCGCAGCTTGCCGGGAAGCAGGATGGTGCGGTTCTTCCCCTTCAGCCGGACATGCGCCTCGCCGGTCTCCACCGCCTCCGCGGTGATAAACCGCACTTCCGAGACCCGTATGCCCGTGGCGCAGATGGTCTGGAGCAGAACAGCCAGCTTTTCGTTGCCCTGCTTCTTTGCCGCCGTCACCAGACGTTCGTATTCCGCCTGCGTCAGCTCCTTATCCTGGGAGCAATATGCCTGCCGCTGGATTTTGAGCTGCCTGACCTTCAGCTCCAGCTGCCCCAGGAACGTGAAGAAGCTGTTCAGCGCCGCCAGCTTCACGTTGACGGTGGTAGGTCGGTATTCGTCCTTCAGCTTGTCCTTGTAGCGGATCACCGTTTCCTTGGTGATCTCCGCCTCTCCGGCCCAAGCGAGGAACAAGCGCACCTCACGTTTATATTGGACGATCGTAGCGGCGCATCGCTCCTCCATCTCCAGGCTCTCCAGATAATCCGCTATTCTTTCGCGCATCTCTGTATTTTTCACGATATTTCCCTCCCCCGTGTCCTTTATGATGGATATCCTTTTATTATCTCATTTAAAATCACGTTTTGTAATACCTGCGGCGCAATTTTTTGCCCTGCTGCCGAAAAAATACGTGCAGCCGCCGAAGACCGTCTGTCTCCGGCAATTGCACGTTTATACACGATGAAAAGCGGTATCTGTCGCATCAGCCAGATACCGCTTCTTTTATTCTCTTTTCATGCTCCCTGCGCCTGATTTTTTTCAGAAAGTCAACGCACACTTTTGCATTCACACGCGTATACTTGCAGTGTGCCGTGCAGCAGCCGTCTGCACAGATTTCATGAAACCGGAGGGATCGGTATGCAGCAACAGGATTTTGACGCATTTGTCCGTAGCTTTTCGCAGCAGGCCGGCAGGCCGGAGGCAGCGCAGGCCGCTTCTCGTTTCCGTGCCGCCCTTGATACGCCACAGGGCAAGCAGCTGGCGCAGCAGCTGATGCGCCAGCATGGCAGCGCACTTGAGCAGGCCGCGCAGCAGGCGCAGTCCGGCAATCTGGAGCAGGCGAAGCAGACCGTGCAGCAGCTGATGCGCACACCGGAGGGCATGCAGCTCGCCGCACAGATCGCCGCCATGATAGGACGGTGAGCGGGCATGGAGCCGTCCGATCTGTTTTCCTCCCTGCTGCAGGATCCGGACGCCATGCAGAAGCTCGCGGGCATGGCGTCGCAGCTGATGCAGAATATGCCGGATAGCGCAAACGCGCAAACGCCGTCCGCTGTGCCGCAGACGGCGCCTGCCTCCCCTGACCCGACCGCCGCGCTGATGCAGCAGGCAATTCCGGCGCTTTCCGCCATTGCCAAAAGCGGACAGCAGGCAAATCCCGCCCGCATCCAGCTGCTACACGCGATTAAACCGTTTGTATCATCCGACGCCTGCGCACAGATTGACCACGCAGAACGTATTTTGTCCATGGCGCGCATGGCAAAGGCCGCCGCCTCTCAGCTGACGGCGTCCGCCGGACAGTAAAGGAGGATGCTGCATGTACAACCAATATCTACAGGGCTGTCCTTCTCAGCCGCCGGAGAAGGCGGAATGTCCTCCCGAGCCACCGCCGAAAAGCGACCATGGCGGTAGCAGCCTGCTCTCTTCTCTGGGAAAACTGCTAGGCGGCTCCTCCGACGGCGGACTGTTTGAGGGCAATACATGGCTTGTGCTGCTCATCCTGTTCTTCCTGCTCAAAGACGACGAGGGCGGCATCGACCATGATGTGCTCATCCTCGCCGGTATTTTCCTGCTGATTGGGCTATAGCCTAAAAGCCCTCCCGATGCACCATCTGGTACAGCAGCGCGTTGACAATCGCCGCTGCGACATTGCTGCCGCCCTTGCGCCCGCGCGCGACGATATGCGGCACATCCAGCTGCATAATCAGCTCCTTGGATTCCACCACATTGACAAATCCGACCGGTACGCCGATAATCAGCTCCGGAGACAGCTCTCCGGCCTTTATCAGCCGTGCCAGCTCGATCAGCGCCGTCGGCGCGTTGCCGATGGCAAAAATCAGCGGTACATCCAATCCGGCGGCGCGTTCCATTGAAACCGTGGAGCGCGTTACGCCGCGCCGCTTTGCCTCCGCCGCAACATCCGCGTCCCCAATAAAGCAATGTACGCTGCCGCCAAACTGCGCCAGCGTTTTTTTATTGATGCCGGCCATCGCCATACTGGTATCCGTCACGATATGCGCGCCGCCGCGAATCGCATCGCACGCGCGCTGTACGACATGCTCGGAAAAGACCAGATTATCCGCATAGTCAAAATCCGCGCTGGTGTGAATGACGCGCTTGACGACCGGCGCGATATCCGCCGGAAACATCCGATCTCCCAGCTCCTCGGTGATGATGGCAAAGCTGCGCTTTTCAATGTCCGCCGGCGCTACAAAATTAGTTTCCATTTGCTCCCTCATTTCTCAATTCCACGCCGCGCCATGATGCCGCGGTCGTAGGGGTGTTTCTGTTTCGTCATCTCGGTGACATAATCCGCCGTTTCCAGCAGCTGTCTGGAGGGGCCGCGTCCGGTCATGACCAGCTCAAGTGACGGCGGCTTGTGCGCAATCAGCTCCAGCAGGCGCGCTTCCTCCACCATGCCGGTCGTACACGCCGCCATGATCTCATCGAGCACCAGCATGCGCACACCGTCCAGCTCGGCGAATGCCCGCTCGAGCAGCGCGGCATGCGCCGCACGCGCCTCCTCTTTTTCCTGTGCATTCATTTGAAACGTAAATTTCCCGCTCTGCTTGGCGCGCAACAGCTGCACATTGGAAAACCGCCGCATCGCCGTCACCTCACCGCTCTCGCCGCTCTTTAAAAACTGCGCGATGCGCACGCGATAGCCGCAGCCCGCACAGCGCAGCGCAAGGCCAAACGCGCAGGTCGTCTTTCCCTTGCCGTCGCCGCAGTAAATATGGATTAAACCCTGTTCCATACCGATTCTCCATTCAAAATACGATAGACCGCGCCCATATCCAGCGCCTGCCGCACGCTGTCCGCCAGTGCGTCATATTGCTGCTGCTTATAGGCCGCGCTGTCAAAGCCGCGGATATCCGCATCCGACAGACCCCGCCGCGCCAGCAGCGCGGATACCAGTGCGTTCGTGACGCTGTCGCGGTCAAAAATCCCGTGTACATAGGTGCCCGCACAGTTTTGCTGCACCGCGCCGTCTATGACCGTCTCTCCGCCACGCGTCATGCGCACCATCGGCTGCGCGCCATCCGCCCGCGTCGTCTCGCCCATGTGTATCTCATAGCCGTCAAACTGCGCGCCGGACAGCGGCGCAAAGATACCGTCCAGCTGCTCCATCGTGCCGTGCACCTGCGTGGTCGTCTTTTGCGCACAAAAAACCGTGTCCGTCGGCAGCAGGCCGATGCCGTCCATCGTGCCGCCGCTCTCCGTTTCCAGCGGGTCGGACAGCGTGCACCCGAGCATTTGATAACCGCCGCAGATGCCAAGCACCGCGCCGCCGGCCGCGGCATATTGCTTGATCGCCGCTTCCAGCCCGCTCTGGCGCAGCCAACGCAGATCGTCCATGGTGTTTTTGCTGCCCGGCAGGATGACAAGATCGGGCTGCCGCAGTTCATTTGTCCGCGAAATATAGCGCACAGACACGCCCGGTAGCCGCTCGAGCGGCGCAAAATCCGTAAAATTCGACAGCCGCGGCAGACGGATGACAGCGATATCCAGCAGCGACGCCTGCGCCCTGCCGGTCAGCCGTTCGGACAGGCTGTCCTCATCGTCAATATCCAAATGCAGATAGGGCACGACGCCGACAAACGGGATATGCAGCCGCTGCTCCATCATATCCAGGCCGGGACGCAAAATATCCACATCGCCGCGAAATTTATTGATGACAAGGCCCTTGATGCGGGCGCGTTCCTGCGGCTCGAGCAGCTCGACCGTACCGTACAGCGAGGCAAATACACCGCCGCGGTCGATATCACCGACGAGCAGCACGGGCGCGTCTGCCATCTCCGCCATGCCCATATTGACAATATCGTTTTCCCGCAGATTGATTTCCGCCGGACTGCCCGCTCCCTCGATCACAATGACGTCATATTCCGCCGCAAGGCTGCGATACGCCGCCAGAATGTCGGGAATCAGCTGTTTTTTCACGGCATAGTATTGCTTCGCCGGCATTGTGCCGCGCACCACGCCGTTTACAATGACCTGTGAGCCGCTGTCGCTCGTCGGCTTGAGCAAAATGGGATTCATGCGCACATCCGGCGCAATGCCCGCGGCCTCTGCCTGCATGACCTGCGCGCGTCCCATTTCCGCGCCGTCTGCCGTGATAAAGGAATTGAGCGCCATATTCTGCGATTTAAACGGCGCGGCGCGCAGGCCGTCCTGTTTAAAAATCCGGCACAGCGCCGCGACCGTCAGGCTCTTGCCCGCATTGGACGTCGTCCCCTGTACCATGATGACCTTTGCCATACGCTTATCCTCCCTCAGTCAGCTGACGCAGTGCATGCAGCAGCACAAAATTTTCCGCCTCGGTGCGCACCGCTATGCGAATCCACCGCGCGTCCAGTCCCGTAAAATTGCCGCAGTCGCGCACCAAAATGCCGCGCGCCCGCAGCCGCCGCACCAGCGCGGGTATGTGATCGTTGCGAAACAGGATATAGTTGGCCTGTCCTTCAATGACCACAAATCCCAGCGCGCGCAGCCCGTCCACAAGACGTGTACGCTGCCGTGCGATATACGCCCGTGTGCGCGCGGCGTGATGGTCGTCCTGCGCCGCCGCAATGCCGCAGGCCTGCGCGACGACCGACACTGTCCACGGCGCGCCCGCGTCGTACAGCCGCAGTAGCAGGCCGGTATCCGCACACATGCAATAGCCCACGCGCAGACCCGGCATCGCATACATTTTGGTTAGCGATTTGAGCAAAATCAGCGGATAATCCGGCAGCAGATTACCAAATTCCGCCTGCTCCGGCTCGTCAAGAAAGTCCTGGAAGCATACGTCCGCAAGCATGCGCGCGCCGATCTCCCGACAGCGTTCCAAACCTTTCTTCACCAGCCCCTTGTCCATCGTGCGTCCGGTCGGATTATTCGGCGTGCACAGCACGACCAGATCGATGTCCGCCGTCAACGCATCCCAAATGTCCGCGCGCACCGCAAAGCCATCCTCCTCATGCAGCGGCACTGTGACCACCTGCGCGCCCGCAAGCCGTGCCGCCTGCGCATATTCGCCAAAGGTCGGCACAGGCATCCATACCTTTTTCGGGCGCAGCGTCAGCATCAGTCGGTACAGCACATCCGCCGCGCCGCCGCCGCAGAAAATCTCCTCCGGCGATACGCCCTCCCTCTGCGCCAGCGCAGCGCGCAGCGCGCGGCAGAGCGGGTCGGGATAGTGCACACTGTCCTCCAGTGCGCGTACTGCCGCCGCATGCACTGCCTCGGGCATCCCGAGCGGATTGATGCTTGCGGAAAAGTCCAGCGGCTGCTCGGCAAGATCCGCGCTGTAAATATCACCGCCATGTCGGCTCTCCACTGCAACCCCTCCTGTTCCTCAAAATAAACACACTGCCGCGCGCAGCAGGCACAGCAGCACAACGGCTGCCGCCGATGACAGATACATCAGGCGATTGGTGCGCACGATGTCCTCCGGCTCAATGGGACGCGTCGCGTCCCCAAGCGTCGGCTTTTCATACAGCTTGCCAAAATAGCAGGCATTTCCCGCAAGCTGCACGCCGAGCGCACCCGCGCAGGCCGCCTCTGTCTGTGCGGAATTGGGGCTTGCATGCCGCAGCCGGTCGCGCCGGAAGCAGCGCCATGCGCCGCCCGCGTCCAGTCCAGCCGGACGCGCCAGCAGCACAAACAGCAGACCGCTCAGCCGCGCCGGGATAAAATTCCACACATCATCCATTTTCGCGGAAAACCGCCCAAAATACAAAAATTCCTCGTTTTTATAGCCAACCATCGAATCCAGCGTGTTGACCGCCTTATAGGCAAAGCCGAGCGGCGCGCCGCCCAGCAGCAGAAAACACAGCGGCGCAATCACACCGTCGCTCGTATTCTCCGCAACCGTCTCCACCGTCGCCCTCGTCACCTGCGCCTCGTCCAGCTGCGCCGTATCGCGTCCGACGATCCAGGAAACATATTTGCGCGCCATCGGCAGATCGTGCGCCTTCAGCGCGTCATAGACGCGCAGCGCGGCGATTTTAAGCGACTTTGCCGCAAAAATCTGCCAGCAGAACACCGTCTCCACCGCAAAGCGCAGCAGCGGATGCACCCAGCCCGCAAGCCGCAAAAGCGCAAACGGCAACAGCCAGCACGGCAGCACGACCAGCGGCCACAGCAGCACGCCCGCCCAAAACGCACCGCGCGGCGTGTCCGCAAACCATGCCCGCAGGTGCCTGCTCCAAAAGGAGATCAGCCGGCCAATCCCAATGATGGGATGCCACAGCCGCTCCGGGTCGCCCAGCATGCAGTCGATCAAAAATCCCAGCCCTACGGCCACTGCGATGTGCATGCTTCCTCCTTGATACACTGTGCAACGCCGCAGCAGACGCGGTATACCCGATCAGCCTGCGCCGCAATATCGCAGCACAGCCGTCCGACCGCCTCGCGCCATTCGCGCGCAAACGCGTCCATCGGCACAACGCCGCAGCCCACCTCATTGCACACAACCGTCTTACCCGCAAAATCCGCCGCCTGCGGCAGCGCGTCCCCGCGCCGCATGGCAGCTTGTACGATATCCTGTAAGTCATCCACGATTTCCGCGTCCTGTGATAGCGTACGGGCAAAGGCGCTTTTACCCTGTGCCGCACCGCCGACAATTAAAATGGTCATGTTCCCACTCCTCATTTTTTATGCGATCACGGCGTATACCACGCCGCCTGCGACCGACAGAATGAGCGTCAGCAGCTCGCAGACTGTGATGCACATGCCGCACAAATCGCCGGTCACGCCGCCAAAAACCGTCCTGCATTTGCGCTTGTGATATGCGTCAAACGCAATCATCGCACAGATGGCCAGCGCGCCAAACAGCCTGCCGAGCACGACAAACAGCACAGCGCACACCAGCTTCCACACCAGCATGATAGACGAAACCGCTTTTTTATCTGAGCCGTTTGCAAACAGATAGGCCAGACCGGAATCCTTTGCGCACCGCTGCGTGACGATGAGCGCGGCGCCGAAGGCGCGCGCCGCCGCATAGCCGACGAGCAGCAGTCTCGCGCAGCCCGGCGCGTCATACAGCTGTGCAAACAGGCCATACTGCACGATGAGCAGCACGACCAGCCACATCACGCCAAACGCCCCGACATGCGGGTCCTTTAAAATCTCCAGCCGTTTTTCCCGTTCGCCATAGGAGCAAAGCGCGTCGCAGGTATCCACAAAGCCGTCCAGATGGATGCCGCCCGTCACCGCAACGGGCACCAGCACCGCAATCGCCGCGTACAGCATCGCGTTCAGCCCCAGCCAACTTGCCAGCTGAAGCCAGCCATATTGACACGCGCCTACGATCAGGCCGATGAGCGGCATAAAGCCGAGCGCATACCGCATGGTACGTTCCTTCCACTCGATCTGCGGCAGCGGCAGCGCGGAATACAAGCCAAACGCCACCAACAGCCCGCCGATGATCTCAGTCATAGACCCATTCTCCCTTCCGCATGACCGCAATGCCGCATACGCTCTCCACAACGGCATCTGCGCGCTGCGCCAGCAGCTGATTGAGCACGCCCAATGCGCGCAGATAGCGCATGGTGCTCTCGTCATACGTTTGTCCGTCCGCAAAAATATCGTTGGTCACAACGACGACATGCGCACACGCCTGCTGCAGCGCATGTACGCCCGTCAAAATGCTGGTCTGCCAATCCGCCCCCGCGCCATCCGGCGCAAACAGCTCGTTTGCAAGCGCGTTGCTCATGCACTCGAACAGCGCGCACACATAGCCCTCCGGCACGCACATTTGGTCAAAATTCTGCGTGTGCTCCAGTGTGTCAAAGCCTTTTCCGGCGCGCAGCGCGCGATGACGCGCAATACGCCGCTGCGCCTCCTCGCCAAACGGCTGCATCGCCGCGACATACAGCTTACGCTGTCCATGCGCCAGAGAACATGCGATGTGTTCGGCAAGCGCGGATTTTCCGCTCGCGGCGCCTCCTGTCACAACAATCAGCATGCGTCACACCAGCGGCTGATACGCTTCGATATGGCTGTCGTCAAACGTATTGCCGTTGCAGTACAGCGACGCCGCCATATCCAGCGGGCCGAACAGCAGCACCGCGCCCGTGCCCTCGCCCAGCGCCATCTTCGCGTCGATCATCGGATGAACACCGAGCGCCTGCTCGATGAGCACACCGGCAGGCTCCGCCGTATGATGCGACGCGATCAGGTACTCCCGCACCGTCGGACACAGCCGCATCGCGCACAGCGCCGACGCACCGGAGATCACACCGTCGATGATGGTCGGCAGTCCGCACGCCGCGCCGCCCAAAAACAGGCCGGTCAGCCCGCACAGGTCAAAGCCGCCAACCTTTTGCAGCACATCAATCGGGTCATGCTGATCGGGCTGATGCAGCGCGAGCGCTTGTGCAACCACGTGCTTCTTGTGCTCCAGACCGGCGGAGGTCAGACCGGAGCCGCGCCCCGTGACCAGCTCTGCCGGCGCGTGCAGCAAGGCTGCCACGACCGCCGCAGTGGACGTCGTGTTGCCGATGCCCATCTCACCCGTCGCAATGATATCATAGCCCTGCTCGCGGCACCAGAACGCCGTCTCAATGCCGATCTCAATGGCATGAATCGCCTGCTCGCGCGTCATGGCCGGCTCACGGTACAGGTCTTTTGTACCATATGCGACCTTTCGGCGCAGGATGCGGTCGCCATGCACCTCGCACGCGACACCGATATCCACCGGGATGACATCCGCACCCATAGCGCGCGCCATATGGCACACGGTCGATGTACCTGCCGACAGGCTCTCGGTGATAATCGCCGTCACATCCTGTCCGGACTGCGCGACGCCCTCCTGCACCACGCCGTTATCCGCGCACAGCACGACCACAGCCTTTTTGCGCAAATCCATGCGCTCCGTGCGGCGAATACCGGCAATGCGTACCAGAATATCCTCCAGCTCACCCAATCCATGCAGCGGCTTGGCGAGGGAATCCCAATGCAGCTTAGCCCGTGCCATCGCCTCGTAATCCAGCGGAACAATGCTCCGCAGTGTTTCCTCCAGTGTCATGCTTGCCTCTCCTTTTGATAAACCCGACAGGCGGATAAAAACCGCTGTGCCGCCCGGCTACAGCCCGCAAAATGTATGTGCGGATAGCCCGCATGCAGACGCTGCGACGCGTGCACGCAGTCCCATCCGTGTTTTCTCAGCGGCTTTTGGGCAAAAAACGCATCGCCCTGCGCATCGCTGCGCGCATAGTGAAATTCATGCGCCGGAAGCGTCTCTCCTGCGGCGCACAGCAGCGTATCGCGCTTTGCCGTCAGCGTCACATAGCCGAACTGATGCAGCGAACCGGTCATACGCGCCGTGCCGCCGCACACGCCTGCCATCGGGAGCCCATCCAGCGCATCGTGCAGCAGCAGAAACCCGCCGCATTCCGCAACCGTCGGCATACCAGCCTGTACCGCCGAGCGTATCTGCCGCAGCAGCGTCGTATTTTCGCTGAGCGCACGCGCGTACAGCTCCGGATAGCCGCCGCACAGCAGCAGCCCGTCCATGTGTACGGGCAGCGACACATCGTGCAGCGGGGAAAAATACACCAGCTGCGCGCCCATGCGCGTGAGCACCTCCAGGCTGTCCGCATAGTCAAAGCAAAACGCCTCGTCGTGCGCCACCGCAATGCGCAGTCCGTCCCCGCATACCGGATATTCCGGCTGCTTTGCGGCCAGCGCCGGCGCGGTGCGCGCAAGCTCCAGCAGCCCGTCCAGATCCATGCCGTCGCGGGCGTGCTGCGCCAGACGCGCTGTCTTTTGCCTGAGGTCGGAAATCTCTCCCGCCGTCACCAGTCCGAGATGGCGGCTTCCGATGGTGCACGCCTCATCGTGCGGCAGCGCGCCATAGACACGCAGTCCCGTGTTGCGCTGCACGATGGACGCGTAATAATCCGTCATTTTGGGCGAAACGCCGTTTAACAGCACGCCGCGTATCGTATTGGGCGCAAAATCCAAAAATCCCTTGAGCAGCGCCGCGAGCGTCAGCGACATGCCGCACACGGACACCGTTAGCACCGTCGGAGACTGCGTCATACCGGCGATATCTGCCGTGGAGTTTTCCGCCGACGTACCGGCAAGGCCGTCATAATAGCCCATCACGCCCTCGATCACCGAGATATCCCGCCCTGCGCTGCGCGCAAGCAGCGCAGGCACGTTATCCTGCCCGCATAAAAACGCATCCAGATTGCGTGCGCGCGTACCGATGATGCGCGTGTGAAACATCGGGTCGATATAGTCCGGCCCGCACTTAAAGGCCGCCGTGTCCAAGCCGCGGTCGACAAACGCCTGCAACAGCGCGCAGGTCATCGTCGTCTTGCCGCAGCCGCTTCCCGTGCCGCCAATCACCAGTCTGGGCGCCCGCATCACAGATTGCCTCCAATCAGATAGACCGGGTTTTGCGCCGTCATCATGTGATACGGCCCCACCACGCGCGCACGCGAAACGTTGACGCAGGAAATCTCCGGCTGGATGCCGTTTTCCGTCAGCGACTGTATCGCATCGTGCACGCTCTCCAGCGCGATCGCGGACAGGACGATGCGCACATGCGGATTCCTGACGAGCAGCGCGCGGATGATGTCACCCATATGCCCGCGGCTGCCGCCGATGAATACACAGTCGGGCGTCGGCAGCGCTTCCAGCCCGTCCGGTGCGGTCGCCTCCACGATTTGGACATGATAATTGCCCGTGTGCACGCGATTGCGCGCGATCAGCTCAAGTGCGTCCGCCTTGCACTCAATCGCATACACCTGCCCATGACAGGCGCGCCGCGCCAGCTCCATCGTGACCGAGCCGGTACCTGCGCCGATGTCATATACCACATCTGTCGGGCGCACCGACAGCAGGTCACATGCCAGCCAGCGCACCTCCTGCTTGGTCATCGGCACCTCTCCGCGAACAAAATCCGCATCACGCAGCGCATGCGACGCGTCCGCCGGGCGGTCATTGCACACCTGCATAATGCACAGATCGTCAAATTCCATCTCGATCAATTGCTCCGGCGTGCCGCTGACAATACGTTCCTCCGGCGCGCCGAGATTTTCACCCACCGTCACGCGCACATGCCGCAGTCCGCTGCGCGCCAGCGTCCGGCAGACATCGTGCGCACGGTGCTTACCGCCCGTCAGCGCGATGACATTCGCATGATAGCTGACCATGCCGAGCACGGCGTCCGCCTCGCGCCCATGCACGCTGCACAGCACCGCGTCGTCATAGGACGCGCCGATCTTCGCACAAAATACCTGTAGGCTGCTCATGCCGGGCAGCAGGCGCACCTCCCCCTGCGGCGCGAGCGTCTCACGCAGCTTTTTTGCCGCGCTGAAAAATCCCGTGTCGCCGCTGAGCAGAATCGCTGTCCTGCCGCCGCTCTCCAGCGCAGCGGACGCCAGCTGTGCAAAGCCGACAGCGCGAATATCCGGACGAATGCCAGACAGTCCCTCCGCCAGCCGCTGTGTGCCGACGACCGCGTCCGCCCGCTCTATCGCCGCGCGTGCCTGCGCCGTCAGCATGTCCGGCGTACCCATGCCCGCGCCGATCAGATCAAATCGCATAGGCTTCCCCTTACAGTGCGGACATGACGGTCTTTGCTGCCGCCAGCGTGCGTGCGATATCGTCGTCTGTGTGCGCCGCGCTGACAAACATCGCCTCAAACTGCGACGGCGCGAGATAAATGCCCTCATCCAGCATGCTGCGGAAATACGACGCGTATTTGCGCGTGTCGCTCGACTGCGCCGCCGCGAAATCCGTCACAGGCGTATCCGTAAAGAATACGCTGAGCAGCGAGCCGATCTGGTTGACCGTGCTGCCGCAGTGATATTCCGCCTCCAATGCACACAGACCCTGCGCCAGCGTGTGCGCCTTATCCGCAATTCGGTCATAGATGCCGCGATCCTCATCCAACATGGTCAGCTGTGCCAGCCCCGCCGCCATCGCGACCGGATTGCCGGACAGGGTTCCTGCCTGATATACCGGGCCTGTCGGCGCAACCTGCTCCATCAGCCTGCGGCTGCCTGCAAATGCGCCCACCGGCATGCCGCCGCCGATGATCTTGCCAAAGGTCACGAGGTCTGCGTGTACGCCAAAGTATTCCTGTGCGCCGCCTGCCGCCAGACGAAAGCCCGTGATGACCTCGTCGAAGATGAGCAGCGCGCCATGCGCGTCACACAGCCTGCGCAGGCCGGACAAAAAGCCCTCCTCCGGCAGCACAACGCCCATGTTCGCCGCGACCGGCTCCACAATAACCGCCGCAACCGCGCCCGGATTGGCGCACAGCAGCCGCTCTACACTGTCCAGATCGTTATAGTTCGCCGTCAGCGTATCCGCCGCGACAGCAGCCGGAACGCCCGCGGAATTCGGCTGTCCCTGTGTCAGCGCGCCGGAGCCCGCCTTGACCAGCATCGCATCCGAATGACCGTGATAGCAGCCCTCGAATTTGATAATCTTTTCCCGTCCGGTCGCACCGCGCGCCAGACGCACCGCGCTCATGACCGCCTCCGTGCCGGAGTTGACCATACGCACCATCTCAATATCCGGCACCATGCGGCAGACCAGCTGCGCAAGCTGCGTCTCCCGTCCGGTCGGCGCGCCAAAGCTCAGACCATCCTTCATTGTTTCGGCGACCGCTTCCAGCACCGCCGGATGGCTGTGCCCCAAAATCATCGGCCCCCACGAGCCGACATAATCCAGATAGGTTTTCTCATCTGCGTCCGTGATAAACTGTCCGCGCGCGCAGCGAATAAAACGCGGCGGGATGCCGACCGCGCGGTAGGCGCGAACCGGACTGTTGACGCCGCCAGGCATGACCTGACACGCCTGCTCAAACAACTGCTCCGAACGATCCATTATCCGATGTCTCCTTTGTTTATTGCCTGTGCCAATTCCCTGGCATAATAGGTGATGAGGATATCCGCACCCGCGCGGTACATGCTCATAGCCGACTCGCACATCACGCGGTATTCGTCGATCAGGCCGGCTGCCGCAGCCGCCTTGATCATCGCATATTCGCCGCTGACCGAATAGGCCGCGAGCGGCAGGTCAAAGCGGTCCTTTACCCTGACGATGACGTCAAGATAGCTGAGCGCCGGCTTGACCATCAGGATATCCGCGCCCTCCTGCACATCCAGCTCGCACTCCAGCAGCGCCTCGCGCACATTGTGCGGGTCCATCTGATACGACTTGCGGTCGCCAAAGGCCGGAGCCGAGCCTGCCGCGTCGCGGAACGGACCGTAAAAGGATGAGGCATATTTTGCCGAATACGCCATGATCGGCGTATTCTGAAAGCCGTTTGCATCCAGTATATCGCGAATCGCGCCGACGCGGCCGTCCATCATATCGGACGGCGCAACCATGTCCGCACCCGCCTGTACATGCGACAGCGCAATTTTGCTCAGGCAGTCCACCGTCTTGTCGTTGTCGACATCGTGCCCGCACAAAATGCCGCAGTGGCCGTGCGACGTATATTCACACATGCACACGTCGGTCACGACGTACACCTCGGGATACTGCGCCTTGATCGCGCGGATCGCCTGCTGCACAACGCCGTTTTCGTCCCACGCGCTCGAGCCAATTTCATCCTTATGCGCCGGAAGTCCAAACAGCAGCACGGAATGAACGCCTGCCTGTGTGCACTGCGCGACCGCCTCACAGATGCGGTCGGGCGACCAGTGGTACTGCCCGGGCAGCGACGGAATTTCCCGCTTGATGTTTTCGCCCTCAATGGCAAACAGCGGATAGATCAGACTGTCCGCCGACATACGTGTTTCACGCACCATACCGCGCACCACCGAATTGGCACGCAGGCGGCGCGGTCTGTTAATCAGTTCCATGCTTTTCCTCCTGTATTGCATCCAGCATCGCATCAATCGTCGCGCGCGCCGCCGTGCGGGTATGCATGCCCGCCTCCTGCGCCGCCCGCTCGGTCATCCGACCGATGCACAATGCGGTAAATTTCGTCAAATCTGTGCCCGCAGGCAGGCTTCTCACAAAGCCGCGCACGGTGGACGCGCTGGTAAAGGTCACATAATCGACCGTACCGTCCGCCAGCCGCTGTGACAGCGCTTCACTGTCGGGATTGGTATATGCCGTGCGGTAAATCGCCACATCGTCAAACAACACGGCAGCCTCCGCGAGCAGCGCGGTCAGCTCGGGTGAGCCCTGCTCGGCACGCAGCAGCAGCACGCGCTCTCCCTCCTGCACCAGCCGAATCAGTCCCTCCGCCAGATGCACGGAATCATACACTGCCGGGACATAATCGGCGCGCAGGCCGTGCGCCCACAGCGCGTCTGCCGTTCCCTTGCCGATGGCGGCGAGCTTCATATGCGCAAGGCTGCGCGCATCCATCTCCGCCGCGTGCAGCAGCCGCATCAGCGTCTCCACACCTGCCGGGCTGGTGAGCACCAGCCAATGGTATTGCTCGAGCGACGCGAGCGCCTCGACAACCGGCATATTGGGCCAGATATCGTGCGTCTCGATACACGGATAGGAGATCACTTCCGCACCCAGCCGGCGCAGCTTATCCGTCAGCGTACCGGCGCGTGCGCGCGGCCTTGTCACCGCGACTCTCACGCCATGCAGCGGCAGCTTATCAAACCAATCCAGCTGCGGTGCAAGCGCACACACCCGTCCGACGACCAGAACAGCCGGGCTTTGAATGCATGCCTCCCGCATCCGCTGTGTCAGCGTGCCAACCGTCGCCACAACGCTGCGCTGCTGCGGCAGCGTGCCGCGCTCGACCATTGCAGCCGGCATCTCAGGGGACATACCCGCCTGCATCAGACCGGCTAAAATGCGCGGCGTGCTCGCAACGCTCATCATGAATATCAGTGTGCCGCCATGACGCACCAATGCCTCGTAGTCGATCTCCAGCGCGCCATCCTTTTTCGCGTGTCCGGTGATGATGTGCACCGACGAGGTGTAATCGCGGTGCGTCACCGGAATACCGGCATAGGCCGGAACGGACAGCGCGCTCGTCACACCGGGCACGACGTCAAACGACACGCCGTTTTGCGCGAGCAGCTCCAGCTCCTCGCCGCCGCGTCCAAACAAAAAGCTGTCGCCGCCCTTGAGACGAACAACGCGCTTGCCTGCCAACGCCTGCCGCAGCAAAATCTGGTTGATCTCATGCTGCGGCACGGGATGACAATGGCTTTTTTTGCCGACATCAATGCGCGCTGCCTTTTCCGGAATCAGCGCAAGTATCTCCGCGCCGACCAGCCGGTCATATACCACGACGTCCGCGTCCAAAATCGCCTGACGTCCCTTGACGGTCAGCAGTCCCGGATCGCCCGGTCCCGCGCCGACCAGTGTCACATGTCCCATGATTCGCCCTCTCGTTTCATGCTTTCATGCGCTGCGCCAGCTGCGACGCGCGCTGTTCTCCCTCTTCCCGCAGGCAGGTGATGGTCTGTCTGCGCACGGTTTCGCGGTCGTCCGACACATATAAGCCGGTCAGCCGCAGCTGCGCGCTGTCCACCGCCTGTGCAAAAGCCGCGACGGGCGACGAACAGCCGCCGTCCAAAGCGCGGATAAAGGCGCGCTCCGCCCGCACGCAGTCCCATGCCTCCGCATGGTGAAAGCCGCGCAGGATTGACGCATCAAAATCCGCCCGCGCCTGTACCGCCAGCACGCCCTGTCCGGCGGACGGCAGCAGCTCCTCCGGCGTAAACACGCGCGCGATGCGCTTTTCCAACCCCAACCGGCGCAAACCCGCCTGTGCGAGTACCAGCGCGCCGTATTCGCCGCTGTCCAGCTTGCGCAGCCGGGTCTGTATGTTGCCGCGCACCGGACGAATATCCAGCGACGGGTCGAGCAACCCCAGCTGCAGCGCGCGGCGCGACGAGGCGCAGCCCACCGGCCTGGTTTTATCCCATACGCCACAGCCCTCCGGCAGCACGAGAACGTCATAGGGTGATTCGCGCTCGGAAACCGCGACAATCGGAAGCCGTTCGTCCAGCTCCGCAGGCAAATCCTTCATTGAATGGACAGTCAGATCGACCTCGCCCGCCAGCAACGCGCGGTCCAGCTCCTTGACAAACAGGCCCTTTCCGCCCACCTTATCCAGCGTGCGGTCTAAAATCCTGTCGCCTGTCGTTTTCATTGTAACCAGTTCAATACGCGCCGACGGGTCGGTCTGCTGCATCGCCCGTATCACCAGCTTGCTCTGGATGACGGCGAGCGCGGAATCCCGGCTGCCGACGCGAATAACCCTGCTCATTCGTCATCCTCCTCGTGTAAAATCCGTTCGATCGCACGCGCTGTCCGCGTCGTCCTGTGATGATCGGTTCCGTCCGACACCACGCCGGCCGACAGACCGCCCGCCGCGCGCACCGCAGGAAAGAATACCGAGCTTTCCTCCGGCGCGTCCGCTGTGCTGACAAAAATATTCTGCTGCGCGCACAGTGCGGAAATCTCTCGATTGACCGCGCGGTCATTCGTCGCGGCCGTGACAAAAAACATGCCGTTTACATCCGACGGCACAAACGCCCGACGGATACACGTCACACCGTCCAGCTGTGCCGCATCCGGCGCGACCAGCGTGACATGCGCGCCATAGCGCAGCAGCACATCCGCACGGCGCAAACCGATTTTACCGCTGCCGACGACCAGACAGCGCCGTCCGGTCATATCCACAAACAGCGGGAACCGCGGCGGCCTACCGATCAGCTGCTCACGCACCTGCTGTGGCGTCAGACCGTCCTCCTCCGGACGCTGGATGAGCACGACGCGCACGCCGCACTGCCTCGCAGCTTCCAGCTTTTCCGGAAGGCCGCCCGCCTCGCCCGTATCCTTTGTGACCAGCCACTGCGCGCCGCAGCTGTGCAGCATCGCCACGTTAAGCTCACACGAAAACGGTCCCTGCATCATGATAATATGCGAGGCCGGAAAGCCCAGCCCAAGGCAAATCTCCATCGACCGCGCCGCCGGCAGCACGCGCGGCCACAGCCGCTCGGTATAATCCGGCACAGCGGCAAAGCAGTGCAGCTCCTTGCTGCCGACTGTCAGCAGCACATTGCCGCGCACGGTCGCCAAAAATTCCGCCGCCGCCTGCGCGGACGGGACGCACACGGCGCCCTCCACCTGTGTGCGCGGGCGCAACAGCCGCAGGCGCTTCACACCCGCCGCTTCACAGGCCCGCCGGATATTTTTGCTGACCTCGACCGCATACGGATGCGTCGCATCTACAACGACGTCCGCATCCCGCACAAAATCCGTCATCTGTTCGGCTGTCATGCGTCCGGCATGTACCGTGATGCCCGCAAGCTGCGGCAGCACGGCGCGTCCGTATTCGGTCGCCACACAGACGGTCGCCGTCAGCCCTGCCTCCGACAGCGCCTGGCACAGCTCCCGTCCCTCGCTCGTTCCGGCAAAAATCACGCGTTTCATTTGTTTTCATATCCTCTCGGCGTGACCAGCTTTCCGCCGATCACGCGTGTCTGGCTGTTGCCGATGAACACCGTCGTAAACATATCCACCTGGGTATCCATCAGCTCGGCAAGCGTGCACACCGTGCCGCACTCGCCCTCTCGTCCGATGCTGCGCACATAGCCGCACGGCGTTTCCAGCGCGCGGTGGCGCAGCGCCAGCTCACAGGCGCGGCGCAGATGGCCGGTACGCTTTTTGCTCATCGGGTTATACAGACAGATACAGAAATCCGCCTGCGCCGCCAGCTCGACGCGCGTTTCGATCTTGTCCCACGGCGTCAGCAGGTCGCTCAGGCTGATGACTGCAAAATCATGGATGAGCGGCGCGCCCAGCACCGCCGCGCCCGCACAGGCCGCCGTGATACCCGGAATCACCTCGATATCCAGCTGCGGATAGCCCGCGCAGACCTCGTGCATCAGGCCCGCCATGCCGTATACGCCCGCGTCACCCGAGCAGATCATACCGACCGTCCTGCCCGCAAGCGCGGCGTCGCGCGCCATCTCACACCGCTGTATCTCCTGTTTCATCGGCGTCTGTAAAATTTCCCGCTCACCGACCAGCGGACGAATCAAATCAATATAGGTCGTATAGCCGGCGAGCACGTCGCACGCACGGATCGCCTCCAGCGCACGCGGTGTCATCTGATCCGCACCGCCCGGCCCGATTCCGATTACATATAGCTTCATCCGGTTTTCCTGCCTTTCAGCTGCGGCGCTTTGCGTAAAATCGCATCACGGCATGTCTCCAGCGCCGCGTCATCCCATTCACCCTGCATGCCGCGCAGCAGCAAGTGTACGGTTTTATGCGCCGCAAGCCGCGCCGCCTCCTTCATTTTCTCCGCCGTGCCGCTGTCCGCATCCTCGATCAGCTCCGCAAACGCATAGCCGGTCAGCACACGCTGCGCGGCAAGCTCACTAAGCTCTTCTACCAGCGGCAAAGCATGCCGATAGGCGCGCCAGCGCGCCAGCTCCTCCAATTGCTCCTCGATAATCGCCTCGACCTTCGCCCGGTCGTCCGGCGCGACATACGCATCCCGTCCGCCCATGCTGTCCATATCAAAGAAAACCGGCACCAGCGCGCGCACAGTCGGCTGGATATCACGCGGCATCGCCAGATCACACACAGCCTGCGGCAGATGCGGCTGCGCCGCCAGATCATCATATGTCACCGTGTAGTGCGGGCTGGTCGTCGCGCTGAGCAAAATATCACATTGCGACAAGCAG
This sequence comes from uncultured Butyricicoccus sp., assembly GCA_964513445.1. Classification (GTDB taxonomy): domain Bacteria; phylum Bacillota; class Clostridia; order Oscillospirales; family Butyricicoccaceae; genus Butyricicoccus_A. The sequence goes on from CAZEMM010000003.1 coordinate 22,051, forward strand.
GACATGCGCTCGTTATACGGAACCGTCCTGCACCCGGACGGCACGACAGTCACGCCATGCCGGTACGAGCGCAGCGTCACCGTCACATCACAGCCTCTGTCAACGAGCAGTCCGGAGGCCAGCCGCCCCATCTCGCCGTTTCCGATGACCAGCGCACGCTTACCGCGCAGCTCGCCCAACGCCTGCTCCAGCTGCTCGACCGCCTGTCCCGCAACCGACAGCGGCGCCGCCGAAAGGCGCACCTGTGCGCGGCTGCGCTTGCCCGCCGTAACCGCCAGCCGAAACAGCTGGCTCAGCTGCGCGTCCGCGCTGTCCTGCTCATGCGCGGTCTGATATGCCCGTTTCACCTGCGAGACGATCTGATCCTCTCCCAAAATCTGCGAGCACAGTCCGCACGCAACGCGCATCAAATGCCGCTCCGCCTGCGCGCCGCGTCGTTCCACCAGCAGCGGCTGCGCCTCCGGTGCGCCGGCCAGCGTACACAGCAGCTGTGCGGGCGATAAATTCTCCGCGCCGCTGAGATATAGTTCTGTTCGATTGCAGGTGGACAGCAGCACACAGCCGGACACCCCTTCCTCTCGGCAAATGCGCCGACACAGCCGTTCCGTCTGACCTTGTGTAAACGAAACCGTCTCGCGCGCGTCCATGTCGGCACGCCTCCAGTCTACGCCCGCCATACAGATCAAAACGATGCCCTCCAATCCTCTGCATAAACCGAAATCGTCATGCCGTCCCGCGCCGTCTTTTCCAGCAGACATGCGCCGCCCTTTGCGGCGCGCGCTGCCGCGCGCTGACAGACATTGTCCGTCCCGGTCGTCTTTCTCACAAATTCCGACGGCGGGAAGCTGCCGGAAACCTGTTCCAGCTGCTGCGCCGTATAAAACTGCGTCGGTACGTCCCACATCGCCGCGAGCGCGTGTACCGCCGCCTCATCCTGTTTCAAATCAATCGATGCCACCGACGCCACCGCGCGCGGGGCAATATGCAGCTCACACAGAACCGCCCGCGCCCATGCCGTCAGCTTGTCCGGCGGCGTGTTCCTGCGGCAGCCGACGCCGACATGTACAATGCGCGGCGTCACAAACAGCGTGTGTGTAAAGTCCGGCCGCGCATCCGCGTCAATCGAAATCACAATGCCATTTTGTGCCTGCGCATCGCGCCGCACCCGCTCGGGTAATGCGCCGTCAATCGGAAAATCCGATCGCAGGCCGACCGTCTCCCCGCGCAGCAGCGCGCCGGAAACAAATTTGATGCAGTCGATGTTGCGCACCGCGCAATGATGCTCGACCGCCCACGTATCCGCCGCAAACACGCCCTGTGTGTCCGTCGCGGTTGTAATGACAGCCTGTGCGCCAATCGCGGCAGCTATGCGCGCGGCGAGACGGTTCGCACCGCCGATATGTCCCGACAGCAGCGGGATGACAAAGCGCGCGCTGTTGTCAATGACGAGCACAGCCGGATCAGTCGCTTTGCTGCGCACATACGGCGCAATTGCCCGCACCGCGATGCCCGCCGCGCCGATGAAGATAATCGCGTCGCTGCACGCCATCGCCTGCCGCGCAAACGCGTCCACAGACGCATAGGGCAAAAAGCCGTCCGCTCTGGCATATTGCAGCGTCGTCTCATCACACAATACGTCCTGCGCAAGCCGGCGGCTGAGACGCTGTCCTGCCGCGATAAACGAGAGAATATGAACCGTCACCTGCTCGCCTCACGATAGCCGTGCGCAAAGCCCGGGTCATACAGCTTGGAGCGGTCATACGCATCGCCCAGAAATCCCCCCACCGTAATGAGCGCCGTCTTTGTAATGCCGTTGTCCTGCGCCGCCTGCGCCAGCCCCGCAATCGTCGTGCGGATAACCTGCTCATCCGGCCATGTCGCCTTATAGACAATCGCCGCCGGTGTGTCCGGCGCATAGCCGCCCGCCAGCAGCTCCTCCGTCAGCTTATCCAGCATGCCGGTGGACAGGAACAGCACCATCGTGCTGCCATGCGATGCCAGAGAACGAATGGATTCGCGCTCCGGCACCGGTGTGCGCCCCGCCATGCGGCTGAGAATAACCGTCTGGCTGACGTCGGGCAGCGTGTATTCCGCCTGCAGCGCAGCCGCCGCGCCGCAGAACGACGAGACGCCGGGACAGACCGCATACGCCACACCGGCTTCATCCAGCACATCCATCTGCTCGCGAATCGCGCCGTAGATGGACGGGTCGCCCGTATGCAGCCGCACGACGGTCTTGCCCGCGCGCGCCGCCGGAATCATGACGTCCATCACCTGCTCCAGCGTCATGGAAGCGCTGTCATAGATCGCACAGCCGTCCTTGGTGCGCTGCAAATGCGCCGGATTGACCAGCGAGCCTGCATATACCACCACATCCGCCTGCGTAAGCAGCGCAGCGCCGCGCTCAGTAATCAAATCCTCCGCGCCGGGGCCTGCTCCAACAAAATGAATCATTGCTGTTCCTCCTTCAAACGCGCCGCAATCTGTCCGGCCGCGCCGTCTGTCTGCATCAATACGCCGTGCGCATTAGTAAAAATTACAAATTCTGCCGAAAACGATCTGCCGGACTGCTTTGCTGTCCGTTTGTGCAGCTGCTGCACAATGCGCCCGCGAATAGAGCGCAGTACCGGCTCATACAGCGCATACTGCTGTAAAATATCCAAGCAGGCATCTACCGTGACCGCCTGCATCAGCGCACACACCGCCTCGCGCGGTGCGCCGCACATCGCCGCATGCGCCGCAAAAATCTCCTGTCTGGCATCTGCATAGGCGGAATGCGTCTGGAACACCCCTGCCGCCAGCTTAATCAGCTTTCCGGCATGTCCCACAAGCAATACGCCATCAAACCCGCGATACACCGCGTAGTCCAACGCCTCACCGAGAAAATTCGAGCATTTGACGCCGCGTGTCATGTCCAGACCGAGCGTGTCCGCGATAAAATCCGCGCCGTAATTGCCCGGGCACAGCAGCAGCGTGCGTTCGCCCGCCGCATAGCGCGCGTCAATATCCAGCTGAATCGTCTCGATTAATGCCTGCTCACTCATCGGCTCGACGATGCCGCTCGTGCCAAGCACCGACAGACCGCCGACAATGCCCAGCTGCGGATTGAATGTCCGCTGCGCAAGCGCCTCCCCATCGGGAATGGAGATAATGACGGAAAATCCACCGTCATAACCGTACTGCGCCGCTGTCTGCTCGAGCGCGGACTGAATCTGTCTGCGCGGTCCCGGATTGATTGCCGCCGTGCCGACCGGCTGCGCAAGTCCCGGGCGGGTTACGCGTCCGACGCCCGTACCGCCGTCAATGACGATTCCGTTTTCTATACGCGACACCGCCGCGTAGACCAGCATGCCGTGCGTGATATCGGGGTCGTCCCCCGCATCCTTTCGCACCGCACAGCGCACCGAATCCGCCGTACGTCCCATGTCCTCCACATCCAGCAGCAGCTCGATGCCGGCGGGCGTCATCAGCTTGATGTTCCGCACTGGCTTTCCCGAGAGCAGCGCGCACGCCGCCGCCTTTGCCGCGCCCGCCGCACAGCTCCCGGTCGTATAGCCGAGCGCGAGCTTTTTTTGATTTTTTACGACATACTGCTGCATGCCATCCCTCTCTTCATATACGCTGCTGCGCAAGCGCCGTCAGCTTTGCAAAATCCGCCAGGCTGAGCTTCTCGCCGCGAATACGCGCGTCAAAGCCGCAGTCTGTAATCAGCTGCACGATCCCATCCTTACCCAACGGCGCGCCAAGTACCGGCGTCAGCGCATTTGCCAGTGTCTTGCGCCGCTGTCCGAATGCCGCCTTGACGAGCGAGAAAAACAGCTTCTCATCGCACACAGGCACGGGCGGCGCGCCGCGCGGTATCAGCCGCACAACGGCAGAGTCTACCTTCGGCTGCGGCACAAAGCAATCGCGCGGAACATGAAACAGGATCTCCGCGTCCGCGTAATATTCGATATAAATGGAAAACGCGCTGTAGCCAGACGTTCCGGCGGGCGCGCAAATGCGCTCCGCTACCTCTTTTTGCACCATGACGGTGATCGCAGAAAAGACGCCCGCCGCAAGCAGCGCAGAAATTGCGGGCGTTGTGATATAATACGGCAGATTGGCGCACGCATAGACCGGCGCGGCGCCAAAGCGCTCACGGCAAATACCAGCCAGATCGCATTGAAGCACATCGCCCTGCACGATATCCACATTTTCACAGTGCGCGAGCGTCTCCTCCAATACGGGGAGCAGCGCGCGGTCAAGCTCAATTGCGCAGACCCTGTCCGCCCGCAGACTCAGCTGCTCCGTCAGGCAGCCCATACCCGGACCGATCTCCAGCGCGCAGCTCTCGCGGTTCACGCCGCAGCTGTCCGCAATGCGCGCCGGCACCCATGCCGCCGTCAAAAAGTTCTGACCCAGCGATTTGGAAAAGCGAAATCCATGCCGTCCGAGTACCGCGCGGATATCCTCTATGCTACAAAGATCCATGTGGAACCTCCATCCGTCTTTGTGTGTCGGGGCGTATCAGAGGAAACAATATCTGCATTATATACCGCCCCGCTTTCGTTATCAATACCACTGTCATATGATTTACAATCTTATGCTAGATTTGCGCAAATAAATCCAATCCCGACAGAGCCAGCGCTCTGCCGGGATTGGAGCCTGTCGGCAAAAGTCGACAGGCTGTCAACCAAATGCAAACATTTGGTTGAGGTTATGCAGCCCGATGCGCGCACTCGCATTCGCTCGCACACTTCCGGGCTGAGAGGTGTCATTTTTGACGCACATGTCGCCAAAAATGACGAGTTTGTAATCCGCTGTCCGCTGACGCTGACAGCTCATGACGAAATCCCTGCATCACATGCAACGAGATTTCACTTTTTCTACAGTCTGCTACCCCGACAGAGTCAGCGCTCTGCCGGGATTTCTCATCACGTTAAAATATAGACCAGCGCCTGTTGGCGTCCGAAGGCGTTGCATTCCGCCTCCGTGTTGAAATACAGGTCGATGCGGTTTCCCTTGATCGCGCCGCCCGTATCCTCCGCGACCGCTGTGCCGTAAACCCACGACGAGCCGTCCGAGGAGGTGATGTACAGCTTGGTTCCGAGCGGAATGACATCGGGGTCGACCGCGACTTCCCCCACGCGTGCCTTCGTACCGCTGGCGGTATAGCCATCGTCGCAATAGGCGGTCGCCTCCATCGAAAGCACTTTGGAATAGGACAGCATTCCGCCGCTAGAGGTGCGCACCGTATTGCCGGAAGACGTGCTGCTGTTCGCCGCCGTACTGCCTGTCGTCGATGCCGTTCCAGACGCCGTTGTGGGTACGGCGGTTCCCGTGCCCGTCTCGATGATCTCATCCACGGCTTCCTTCACTACGAGCTCACCGACCTGCGTTTTTGAGATCAGCTGGTCGTCCTCATAGACATACTCGTAAATGAGCTCCTTCGTACCCACAACTCCCTCGCGCGTCACGCGGCTCTCGCCGACATTTAGCTCGCCGGTCGTCCGCGTCTGTGTCTCATACGGGATGGCCTGCGTTTCTGTCTTGCGCTCACGCTTGACGCGCGTAATGCGGATCGTTACCGGCTCAGTCAGCTTGGTATCCGGCTCCGGTTCCACAATATCATCCTCGCTGTACGTAACACCCGCCTCGCGCAGGATATTGGATACAAGGCCGTCGCCTGTTTTCCACAGCATCGAATTGCCATCCGCCTGAATAATAATGGTATGCTTCTGCTTAACCGTGACATCAAACGTATTGCCCTGTCCGTGCACGGCAGAAATAAAATAATCCGCCGCCGGAAATTGTGCGGAGCGTGACAGTGCGGTCTGCGCATCCCCCTGATACACCGCGATTTTTTCCGTCGTCTCGCCGTCAGACAGCACATAGGTCTCCGTTCCGACCGCGATGACCGGAAATGTCAGTGCAGTCGCAATCACCAGCGCTGCAAGCGGCGCCGCACGCCGTTTGAGCTGCGCCATAACCGAACGCCTGCCCGAAAGCCCCGCAGTGTAATGAAATAAAATTGGTTTTTTCATGTTGCTCCTTCCCCTTTTTCCCGTGCGCCCCTGCTCCGGTCACGCCGGCGAAAAGGCAACATCCCCATTTTATCCAAATTATAGCGAAAAACCGCACGAAAGTCAAGAATTCATGTCTAAATACGCTGTGCCAGCCTGTCGCTCCACTGCGCGCGGAATTGCGCAAATCGTCCCTCCTCCAGCGCTGCGCGAATCTCTGCCATCAGGTTGTTATAAAACCACAGGTTGTGCATAACCGTCAGGCGCTGGCCCAGCATCTCGCCCGCCTTGAGCAGATGACGGATGTAAGCGCGGCTGTAGGTACGGCAAACCGGACAATTACATTGCTCGTCAATCGGGCGGTCGTCCAGCTGGTATTTGGCGTTGTTCAAATTGCGGATGCCGTCCCATGTAAACAGATGTCCATGGCGCGCATTGCGTGTCGGCATGACGCAGTCGAAGAAATCGATGCCGCGCCATACACCCTCGATGATGTTGGACGGCGTGCCCACGCCCATCAGATAGCGCGGCTTGTCCTGCGGCGCATGCGGCAGGACGACATCTAAAATATGATACATCGTCTCGGTCGATTCACCGACTGCCAGACCGCCGATGGCATAGCCCGCCAGATCGAGCTGCGCGATCTCCTGCATATGCTGCACGCGCAGATCGTCATAGGTTCCGCCCTGATTGATGCCAAACAGCATCTGCTGCGGATTGATGGTGTCTGGCAGCTGATTGAGCCGCTCAAGCTCCTTTTTGCAGCGCGCCAGCCAGCGCGCGGTGCGCGCGCACGATTGCCTGACATATTCATACGGCGACGGATTTTCCACGCACTCGTCAAACGCCATGGCGATATCCGAGCCGAGATTGGACTGAATGCGCATGCTCTCCTCCGGCCCCATAAAGATTTTGCGTCCGTCAACATGGGAGGAAAAATGCACGCCCTCTTCCTTGATTTTGCGCAGCGACGAGAGCGAAAAGACCTGAAAGCCGCCGCTGTCCGTCAAAATCGGGCCGTCCCAATGCATAAATTTGTGCAGGCCGCCCATTTGCCGCACGATCTGGTCTCCCGGACGGACATGCAGATGATAGGTGTTGGACAGCTCGATCTGGCAGCCAAGCTCCTTTAAATCGTGCGCTGAAACCGCGCCCTTAATCGCGCCCTGTGTGCCGACATTCTGAAAGACCGGTGTCTGCACCGTGCCGTGCGCACATGTAAATTCACCCCTGCGGGCGTTGCCCTCCGTTTTTAAAACCTTAAACACGCGCGTCCTCCTCGTCCGTATAGATCAGCATGCTGTCTCCAAAGCTGAAAAAGCGATATTCCTCCTGCACAGCCACCGCATAGGCGGACAAAATCATCTCCCGGTCGGCAAACGCGGAGACCAGCATCATCAGCGTGCTCTCCGGTAGATGGAAATTGGTAACCAGACAGTCCACCGCCTTGAAGCGATAGCCCGGATAAATAAAGATATCCGTCCAGCCGGAGCAGGAGCGCACCGTGCCGTCCTCCGCGGCGATGGTCTCAAGTGTGCGCGTCGCAGTCGTGCCGACGGCAAAAATCCGTCCGCCATTTTTACGGGTGCGGTTGATGATGTCGGCATTTTCCGCGTCCAACATATAGAACTCCGAATGCATGACGTGCTCATCCACATTCTCCACCTTGACCGGGCGGAATGTACCCAAACCGACATGCAGCGTGACATAGGCGATGTTAACGCCCATATCCTTAATCTTCTTCAGCAGCTCGGGCGTAAAATGCAGACCGGCGGTCGGCGCGGCGGCGGAGCCAGGCGTCTTGTTGTAGACCGTCTGATACCGCTCCGGGTCGTCCAGCTTTGCTTTAATATAGGGCGGCAGCGGCATCATGCCCAGCTCCTCGAGAATCTCCAGAAAGATACCCTCGTAGTCAAAGCGAATGAGGCGGTTCCCTCCGTCCGGAAGGATGCGCTCGACCGTTGCGGTTAATTTCCCCTCGCCAAAGCTGAGCCTTGCGCCCTCGCGGCATTTTTTGCCCGGGCGGGTCAGGCACTCCCACACACCGTCCCCATGATCGGTGAGCAGCACAAGCTCGATCGGATAACCGGTATCCTCCCGCACGCCCAGCAGACGTGCCGGAATGACGCGAGAATCGTTGAGCACCAGCGTGTCACCCGCGCGCAGATACGCCGGCAGATCATAAAAGTGCCGGTGCGCAATCGAACCTGTCCGCTTATTGAGCGCGAGCATGCGCGAGGCATCGCGTCTGTCCAGCGGTGTCTGCGCGATCAGCCGCTCCGGAAGCGCATAATAAAAATCTGATGTTTTCATATTTTATGCGGGCGCGAGAACAGCGCGCCCTCCTCCTTATCCCCTTGCCGGCAGTTGACCCTCCGGCAGGTATGATACGATTTTTATCATACAACATCGTATGAACGAAATCAATAGCCGGATAATCTGTCGTTTTGTGCGTTTTCCCCATCAAATCGCCTTGACAAAGTTGAAAGTGGCATGTAGAATAAGAAGAGCATACTTTTATTGTAGGATTGAGGCGCGGCCTTCATCAGTATCAGCCGAACAGGGGACGGCAGCCCCGGCGACCGGTTGGGAAAGGGAATGCCGCCGAAGAGGGTGTTGTTGCCGTAAGCGCCTGTCTGGACGGGTACGAGAATATCTGCCCGGCTGTCACCGGTTTTTGTACCAGTGATGCGCTATCGCTACGGCTGCTTTGCGGTGGGTTTCCACAGGCAATTGCGTGTTACCGGCCGGATTTCCGACCGGCTTTTCTTTTACCGCAGCGTCCTCATACCCTGCACAATTCAGGAGGAATTTTTGAAATGAAGAATTACAGAGTTGGCATTATCGGCGCGACCGGCATGGTCGGCCAGCGTTTTGTCACCCTGCTCGCAAATCATCCGTGGTTTACCATCACCGCAATGGCGGCAAGCGGCCGCAATAAGGGCAAGACCTACGCGGAGGCAGTCGAAGGCCGTTGGAAGATGTCTGTTCCGATACCGGACTGTGTCAGGGACATGGTGCTGTATGACGCAGAGGCGGACGCCGCGCAATTTGCCGCGCAGATCGACTTCACCTTCTGCGCCGTCAACATGAAGAAGGATGTCATCCGCGCGCTTGAGGAAACCTATGCAAAGCTGGAATGCCCGGTCATCTCCAACAACAGCGCGCACCGCTTTACGCCGGACGTCCCGATGATTATTCCGGAGATCAACGCGGATCACGCCGCGATCATCCCGGCGCAGCGCAAGCGTCTGGGCACCAAGCGCGGCTTTATCGCCGTCAAGTCCAACTGCTCCATTCAGTCGTATGTTCCGGCGCTGACCGCGCTGCAGCAGTATGGCATCGAGCAGGTTATGGTCTGCACCTATCAGGCGATCTCAGGCGCCGGCAAAACGTTTGAGACCTGGCCGGAGATGGTCGACAATGTCATCCCGTACATCGGCGGCGAGGAGGAAAAATCCGAGAAGGAGCCGATGAAGGTTTGGGGCCGCATCGAGGGCGATGAGATCGTCTCCGCTGTTTCACCGGTCATCTCCGCGCAGTGCCTGCGCGTGCCGGTCTCTGACGGCCACACCGCGGCGGCGTTTGTCAAGTTCAAAAACAGGCCGACCAAGGAGCAGATTTTAGAAGCATGGCACACCTTTTCCGGCCGTGCGCAGGAGCTGGCGCTGCCGAGCGCGCCCAAGCAGTTCCTGCATTATTTTGAGGAGGACGACCGTCCGCAGGCGCGTCTTGACCGCAACCTTGAGGGCGGCATGGCAGTCTCCATCGGCAGACTGCGCGACGACGCGATCTTCGATTACCGGTTTGTCAGCCTGTCGCACAACACGCTGCGCGGCGCGGCGGGCGGCGCTGTCGAAATGGCAGAGCTGCTGTGCGCGGAGGGCTACATGGACTAACCGCTTTTTTCTGAATATACAGAACCCTCCCCCGTTTGGGCTGGATTCTGCCACATTATCTGTATAGATTCGGAGGGAAACCATATGAAACAGCCAATTTTTACTGGCGCAAACGTTGCGATCATCACTCCGATGACCGAATCCGGTATCAATTATCCGGAGTTTAAACGTTTTATCGACGACCAAATCGCGCGCGGGATTGATTCGATTACCGTCTGCGGTACGACCGGCGAAGGCTCCACGCTGAACGATAAGGAACACCGTGAGACGATTGCGTTCTGTGTCGACCACGTGGCAGGCCGCGTACCGGTTATCGCGGGCACTGGCTCGAATGACACACACTATGCGATTGGTCTGAGCAGATTTGCTGCGGAGGCGGGCGCGGACGGTGTCCTGTGCGTCACCCCGTATTACAACAAAACCACACAGCAGGGCCTGATTAAGCATTTTTCCGCCATCGCGGATGCGTCCACTGTGCCGGTCATTTTGTACAATGTGCCCAGCCGCACCGGCTTGACCATTCAGGCGAACACCTATTTTGAGCTGTCCAAGCATCCGAACATCAACGGCGCAAAGGAAGCGTCCGGTGACTTCTCCCTGCTGGCGGAGGCGATGCGTCTGTGCGGCGATGAGATGAACTTCTGGTCGGGCAACGACGACATGATCGTTCCGCTGATGGCCATGGGCGGCAAGGGCGTTATTTCGGTGCTGGCAAATGTCGCGCCGGATGTCACGCACAAAATTGCACAGCTATGTTTGGATAACCGGTACGCGGAGGCGCGCGCGCTGCAGATCAAGTACCTTGATCTCATCAACGCCCTGTTCCTCGAGGTCAATCCGATTCCGGTCAAGATGGCCGCGAAATTCCTCGGCTGGGATGTCGGTGAGCTGCGTATGCCGCTGTGCGACATGACGCCGGAGCACACTGCTCAGCTTCGCGCCGCAATGACGGCTGCGGGCTACGCGCCAGTCAAATAAAGGAGAACGACAGATGTTAAAAATCGGACTTTGCGGCTGCAACGGCCGCATGGGTAAAGTCATCACCGATATTGTATCCAAAAAAGATTCTATGAAGATCGTCGCGGGCTTTGACGCGTATACCGAAAAGCTGTCGGATTATCCGGTCTATGCCGACCCGCATGAGTTTATCGGCGCGTGCGACGTCATCATTGATTTTTCCAATGTCTCTTCGCTGGAAATGCTGCTGGATTACTGCACCGGCACCAAAACGCCGGTCATCTTCTGTACCACCGGCTACAGCAAAGAGCAGCTGGATGCCATACGCGCCGCATCTGCTGTCATTCCTGTATTCCGCTCCGGCAATATGTCCATCGGTATCAATTTGATGATAGATCTGTTGCGCAAGTCGGCGAGCATTTTGGGCGACGGCTATGATGTGGAGATCACGGAAAAGCACCACAATCAGAAGCTGGATGCGCCTTCCGGCACCGCTCTGATGCTGGCGGACGCCGTCAGCGAGGCGCTGCCGTATGAGACAGAATACGTCTATGACCGTCATGAGCGCCGTGAAAAGCGTCCGCCGCATGAGATTGGCATCCATACCGTGCGCGGCGGCACGATTGTCGGCGAGCACGAGGTGCTGTTCGCGGGCCGTGACGAGCTGATTGAGATTCGCCACGTGGCGTTGTCGCGCGAGGTATTCGCGGTCGGCGCGGTCGATGCCGCGGCCTTCCTCGGCGCGCAGAAGCAGCCGGGCATGTATGATATGTCCGATGTAATCGCGGCAAAATAAGTATAAAAACAGAGCGTACTGTAACGGCATTTTGTTTCACAGTACGCTCTTTTTGTATTTCTGAATGGTCAGCCCTTTCCCGGGCGGAGCAGCGGGATGAGTACGCCGCCAACGCCATTGCCGACGACGATCACGGCGACGCACAGCGCAGCGCGCAGCGACCATGCGCCGGCTGCGAAAAAGTAAAACATATCCGCGATCGAATGCTCAAAGCCGCACAGGATAAACACGGGTACGCACAAAAATACGCCGAGCACACGGATGAGCGGGTCGGAAAACCGTCGATAGCCATCTACCGCTATGTACATTAAAATACCGCACGCGATGCCGAGTACAAACAGGCTGAGCAGCGAATCGCCCGTCTTGACTGCGCACATTTCCGCCGCCTTTTCACGGAACGAGTCCTGCCGCGTCAGCATCAGACCCAGACCAATCGCACCGGTTCCGACAAAATTGCCCGCTATGGCAACGAGCAGCTGACACAGATAATCCAGATTACAGTTGTCCGGCAGATAGCCGACCATGCCGGTATACAGCGCCATCCCGCGCGTCACGACCGCAAACAAACCCACCGAAAACAGCAGCGCGCCGATGTATTTGCTGTCACAGGCCAGAAACACCGTGCCGCCGATGCCGATGCAGCCGCCCGCCATCACGGCGCGCCGAAATAAATCAATTTTTCTTTCCCTCATCATGTACCTCCTTGGAAAATCGAATTGATTGTACACCGCAGTATGCGTTCTGTCAATATTCGCCTGAATTTTCTTTTTTTTGACACAAAATGCGCAAAAATAAAGATCATTCCCACAAAACGCATAAAAGGCTTGCATTCCGCGCCGAGATATGATATAACAGAATAAAGATTTCAAAATGGTAACAAACCGTATACGATTACGTAACAATCCCAGTTTTGCGCGACACGAAAGGAATGGAGTTTACACAAAATGACGACGAAAACGCGATTACTTGCCGCTTTGCTGGCATTCTGCTGCGTATTTGGTTCCGTACCGGCGCTCGCAGCTGAGACAACAGAGTCGACACAGGATGCTTCCGTGATCTCAGATATCTACCAAGAGGAAGCAGAGGATGCAACAGACGATATCCTGTCTTCCGCAGAGGAGGACACGGCAGCCATCGGCGAAAACGTATATTTTGATGAAGAGCTGACGACTGAAGATGCGGCAAAGCTCGCCTCAGAAGAAGAGCAGGCCGCTCAGACAGAGGATGCGCAGACGATTGCGCCGGAGGACGAGGATCCGCTCGCCTTTGGTCATGTCGGCGCGCAGGAGGACGCGCAGGCAGAGCTTTACGACAGCAACGGCGTGTCGCGGAAATTTGTCGACGGCACGATCGGCAAGACAACGACCTATAGCTTTCTGACGAACAAGACCTACAGCGTGCCTGTCGGATATAACATCCTGCACGGCATCGACGTCTCCCGCTACAACACGAGCATCAACTGGACAGCCGTCAAAAAGGCCGGCGTTGATTTTGCCATCATCCGCGTCGGCTACAGAGGCTATGGTGATAGCGGCACGCTGTGCGAGGATTCCTATTATAAGACCAATCTGAAAAATGCAACCGCCGCCGGTATTCCGGTCGGCGTCTACATCTTCTCGCAGGCATTGACGACCGCAGAGGCACGTGCGGAGGCGAATTTCGTGATCTCCCGCATCAAAAGCTATAATGTCACGCTTCCGGTTGTCATGGACTATGAATTTGCGGGCACCTCAGACAGCCGTCTGGTGAAGGCCAACCTGACCAAGGCGGAGGCGACCAACAACTGTCTGGCGTTTATTGACACCGTCAAAAAAGCGGGCTACGAGCCGATGGTCTATGCGAACAAGAACTACCTGACCAACAATCTCAACGCCTCTACCGTCGCGGCGGAGGCATCCATCTGGCTGGCAAACTACACGACCAATACCACCTACAGCGGCGAGTACGATTATTGGCAGTATGCCGAGGACGGATACCTGAGTGCATGCTCCGGCAACGGCGGAGCGGTCGACGCAAATTTCCTGTTCACCAAGCAGTCCACCACCAGTAACAGCAATTCGACGACGACCACTGTCAGCGGCTTTAAGGATGTCAGCTCATCCGCATGGTACGCGTCGGCTGTGGAATATGTCGCTGAAAACGAAATCATGGTCGGCACATCCAGCACTACCTTTGAGCCAAGCGCAACGGTGACGCGTGCGATGGCGGCGAAGATTATGTACAACCTTGCCGGCTCACCCTCTGTCAGCGGCTCCAACTCCTTTGCAGATGTCAGCTCGGGCAGCTGGTATTCAAAGGCGGTCACATGGGCGCAGAAAAATGGCATCATGGGCGGCTACAGCACGACCAAGTTCGGCCCCAACGACATCCTCACACGTGAGCAGCTCGCGACAGTACTGTACCGTTACGCGGCTTATTCCGGCAAGAGCGTGTCCGCATCCGCCAGCCTGTCGAAATTCTCTGATTCCGGCTCGGTCAGCAGCTTTGCGAGCACGGCGATGAAGTGGGCCGTAGCCAACGGCGTGATCAACGGCTCTGTTTCCGGCAGCAAGACGCTGCTGCTACCAAAGGGTAAGGCATCCCGCGCCGAATGCGCACAGGTCATGATGAATTATCTCTCCGGCGTCGGCAACTAAGACACAAGGACATATTGAAAAACGCTATGCAACAGGTTCTGCATAGCGTTTTTTTATCCCCGAATGATATCGCATACGGTCAGCACCTCGCCGTCCACACGGAACCGCACATCCATACCCGCAAACTGCATGCCATAGATGCGCGCCGGATCGTCCTGATACGACGGGCGCGGGTCATGCGCCAGCACGCCGCGCAGCGCATCCGCATGCTCCGGCGGAATCTGTTTCAACAATTCAGGCGGCAGCTGTACGCGCAGTGTGTGTTCACGCTTCGTATGCGCAAAGCCCTCCGCCGCATCCGCATGGCTGTCAGCGTAGGTCAGATAGGGCTTGATGTCAAAAATCGGCGTGCCGTCCATTAAATCCGCACCGGAGACATGCAGCACCGGCCCCTGCTCCGTATGCAGTGCAACGGAATCCAGCCGGACGCTGGACAGACCAATCGGATTGGGGCGAAACGGCGAACGCGTGGCGAATACGCCCATCCTTGTATTGCCGCCAAGCCGCGGCGGGCGGACAGTCGGTGACCAGTTCTCACGAATGCTTTCGGAAAACTGCCAGATCAGCCAGATATGGGAAAAGTCCTCTAAGCCGCGCAGCGCGTCGGGATTGCGGTATTCCGGCTCAAATACAATCGTCGCTTTGAGCTGCTCTACAATGCCGCTTTGACGCGGAATGCCAAACTTTGTCGGAAAATCCGTATGAATGCGCGCAATTATTTTCATTTCCAGACCATCGTTCATACAGATATCCCCCTATTCAGTGATCAAATCCGCTGTGCTGCCGGAGGAAGCGCGCCGCACGACGATTTGCCGTCCGATACGGTCCTTCAACTCGCTCACATGTGAAATAATGCCGATTAACCGGTCGCCGTCCGACAGGCGGATGAGAACCGAGATCGCCTGCTCCAGCGCGGCGCTGTCCAATGAGCCAAAGCCCTCGTCGATAAACACCGTCTCCACGCGCACGCCGCCCGCATAGCTCTGGATTACATCCGACATACCCAGCGCAAGCGACAGCGCGCCGAGGAACGATTCCCCGCCGGACAGCGTCCTGACCGAGCGCGTCTTTCCGGTGTAATAATCAATGACGTCGATATCCAGGCCGGTCTGGCTGCGGTTGTTTTCCGCCTTTTGGCGCCGCCGCATCGCATATCGACCCTGTGTCATATCACGCAGGCGCACATTGGCGCGCGCCAGCATACGGTCAAAATACGCCGCCTGTACATATTGCTCAAGCATCAGCTTTTGCTTGCCGCTCAGCTCTCCATTTGCCGTCTGAGACAGCTCGCGCAGTGCGGCTGTGCGCTGCTCCAACGCAGCCGTATCGCGCATCGTCTGCTCGACGCGCTGCATAACGCGTGCGTTGGTCTTCATGCGTTCGGTGTATACATGCAGCTTTTCCTCGCATTCGCGGCACGCCTGCTGCGCCTGCTCGCGCGCTTGTGTAAGCGCCGCCAGATCACGCCGCACCATGGTTTTGGCCGCCGCATATTCGTTCAGTCGCGAACGTACCGCAGCGCACTGCTGGTCATATGCGGAAACCTGACGCTCCAGCTCCTGCTGCTGCGCCTGCGTGCGCAGTGCGTGCTGATACTGTTCGCCATCCGCAAAGCCCGCCTGCGTCAGCGCGCACCGCCATTGCTCCTGCGCGGTGTTTTCCGCCTGTTCGCTGTGCGTCAGCTGACCGCATATTGTTTGATACAGCTCTTGCGCGCGCTGACAGGCGTGCTGATGCGCATCCCACTGCTGCTGTGCGGTCTGTATCTCCCGCTCAAGTGCAGCCTTCTGCTCCGTACTCTGCGCAAGCTGCGCATCCAGCGCGTCCAGCTGCTCATATGGAATGGAAGCACGCAGCTGTTGCGCGGCCGCACGCGCGCTGACCGCCTGCGTCTCCGCCTCACGATAGGCGCGCTCTGCCTGCTCTGCCCGCTGCTTCTGCGCTGTCAGCTGTTCCTCTTGCTGCGCAAGCTGTTTTTCCTGCTGCCCGAGCGCCTGCGCCTGCTGCTCCAACTGCCTGCTCTTCCGCTCCAGCTCGCCCGTGCGCGCCTGCTGTGCTTGATATACAGCCAGAAACGCCTGTTCCGTCATATCCTCCGGCTGCT
The DNA here is from genome assembly GCA_964513445.1 of uncultured Butyricicoccus sp. Classification (GTDB taxonomy): domain Bacteria; phylum Bacillota; class Clostridia; order Oscillospirales; family Butyricicoccaceae; genus Butyricicoccus_A. The sequence goes on from CAZEMM010000003.1 coordinate 38,448, forward strand.
CGAGCACACGCAGTGCATCCGCTATATCCTGCTGTGCCTGCTGCTGACGGGTGGTACGCATTGTACACTGCTCCCGCTGCTCCTGATAGGCAGCACGCGCCTGCTCCAGCTGCTTTTTCTGCTGCTGCAATGTCCGCTCGCTCGGCGCGCCCGCTGACAATACGGCGGGGGCGGGATGCGTCAGCGATCCGCACACCGGACACGGCTGCCCGTCGCACAGCGACTGCGCCAAAATGCCCGCCTGTTCCCGATTCCATGCCAGCTCGCTGTCCATATATCGCCGCTGCGCCTGCTGGAATGCCTGTTCCGCACGCAGATACGCCCGCTGACCGGTATCCCTTTCCTCTGAAAGCGCATGCAGCTGCGCAAATCGCTCCAGCACGCGCAGCATCTGTTTTTCGATCTGTTCCGACTGCGTCCTCTCGCTGCGCAAGCGCAGCATATCCAGCTGTACTGCGTCCTGCGCAGCAAGCTGCTCTCGCAGCACCGCAATGCGCTGCTCTATTGCATGCTGTGCGTCAAGCTGCTGCTGCGCCGCCTGCTGTCTGGTTTGCATCTGGCGCTCCAATGCATCTGCCTGTGCGCATGCCTGCTGCCACTTTTCAACAGCCTGCTGCGCGTCGGTCAGGCGGGTGATGCGCTGTGCAAGCTGCTCCAGCGCAGGCTTTTTCGCCTCGGCCTGCGCAAGCGTCTGCTGGTGCTGTCCGGTCTGCGCGTGCAGCTGCGTCAGCTGCTGTGCAAGCGCTTCTTTCTGCCCCGCAAGCTGCGTCCGCTGCGCCTGCGCCTGTTCCCACAGCTGCCAAGCCGGAAGCACAATTTCCCGCGCCCTGCGCGATTGCAGCGCCTGCGTGCGCATACGCTCAAGCGGTCCGCGCTGCTGCTCCAGTTCCTCCTGCTGCGCGCATGCCGCCTGATATTTGTCGATGCAAGCGTTGTCCTGCTGCGCGTGCACGACCGCTTCAACCGCCTCCTGCTGTGCCTGTCGCAATGTCTTTCGCTCATTTTCGCTTCTCTGCGCTGCGGCGGCATCGCGTTCCTGCAATGCACGCACTGCATCGAGCAGCGCCGGCAGATCCGACACATCGCAGTTCATGTCCTCCGGCAGCCGGAAGCCCTCCGCGTACTGTGCGGCGGCCTGCCGTCCGGCCTCACAGCGCCGATTGCTGTCCAGATAGCGCTCCTTGAGCTTTTTTTGCAGCGCGGCGAGCGGCTCGGTGTGAAAGACACGGCGAATGATTTCCGCGCGCGTGCGGCTGTCCGCCGTCAGCAGCTTTAAAAATTCGCCCTGTGCGATCATGGATATTTGCTTGAACGACGCGCAGCCGACGCCGAGAATCCGCTCGACTTCCTCTGTGACGGCGGCCGCGCCCGCAACCGTTGTGCCGTCCGGCAGCGTCAGCACAGCATTGGCCGCCTGCGTCACCATGCCGACACCGCGCTTTTTCGGGCGGTTGTATTTCGGTGTGCGCACGATGTCATAGGCCGCGCCGCAGTGGGTGAAGCGCAGCCGGACAAACGTCTCGGTTTCCGGACGGGCAAAATCCGAGCGCAGCTGATCGGAGGCGCGCTGCGAACCGCTCACCTCGCCGAACAGCGCAAAGCAAATCGCGTCAAAGATGCTCGTCTTGCCCGCGCCGGTGTCACCCGTCACAAGAAACAGGCCGTGCGTGCCCAGCTGCCCCATCGGAATGACGATCTGTTCCGGATATGGGCCAAACGCGCTGACCGTCAGTTCAATCGGTTTCATCTGCCTCCTCCATCTCCGCAAAAATATCCGTGAGCACAGCCTGCTGCCATGCAGTCAGCGGCTTGCCGTTCTGCGCCTCAAAAAACTGCGCGAACAGCTCCTGCACAGACGGCTGCCGCTCCAGCTCCTCCTCCATGCCCGGCGCGTCATCCGCGCGCGTGCGGGCATTGTCAAAATCCAACCGCATAAGGTTGGGATAGACCGCCTTGAGCGCGCCCTGCGCGTCAAACAGCTCGTCCTCATCGGTCAGAATGGCGCGTATGTAATCCTCCGGGTCACCCGCCTGCACCACAAGCGGCGACGTCACATCGGCAAGCGTGCCGCGCACCTCCCGCATTTCGTGCAGCGGCGTGAGCGGCAGCAGCTCCACGTGCGTGCCGTCCGCGTCCAGCGTCACGAGCGGAACGGATTTCGGATAACGCGCCTCGGAAAACGAATATTTGAGCGGCGAGCCGGCATAGCGCACGCTGTCGCGTCCCAGCCGCTGCGGGCGATGGATATGTCCGAGCGCGACATAATCAAAGCGATCAAACAGGCCGACATCGACGGCGTCCAGTCCGCCGACCGGGATGATCTCCGAATCCGACTGCGCAGGCAGCGCACCGCCCACTGTGGCAAAGGCATGTGCAACCAACACATGTCGCACCCCCTCGTCCCACGGCATAGCGTCCAGCGCGGCCTGCATCGCACACTGCTGCGTGCTCTCTGACAGCGAGAGCGTCTCGCGCAGTTCCATCGGATGCAGCCAAGGCACCAGCGCAAACTGTACGCCGCCGCAGGCATCGTCCAGCGTGACGGTTTTCACCGCGCCGTCAAACGTCCCCGCCAGCGTCAGGCCGCTGTCCGCCAGCAGCGTCTGTCCAAAATTCAGCCGCTGACCGGAGTCATGGTTGCCGCTAATCGCCAGCACACGAATGCCCTCGCGGCAAAGCGACGTAAAAAAGCTGTCGAACAGGCCGACAGCTTCTCCGGGCGGAACGGTTTTGTCATAAATATCTCCGGCGATGACAACGGCATCTACCTGACGCGCCGCCGCCATCTGTATGACCTGCTCCAGCACTGCGCGCTGATCCTCCAGCATGGAAAAGCCATGCACGCGCTTGCCGAGATGCAAATCGCCGAGATGTAAAAATTTCATCGTTGTCCTCACATATCATCGTCGAGCAGCTGAACCGCCGCGCCAATCAGCCCAGGGCCGACATAAGCCGCAAGCGTGCAGTCGATCTCGCCAAAAAATTCCTCTTCAAAATCAGGCGCGGCCTGCCGCAGCATTTCCGCGATCTTTTCGCCTTCCGCCGGCGCGCCGCCGTGCGCCCACATGATGTTATACCGCTGACCCGGCTTGAGATTTGCCACTGCTGTCTGCACCAGCTTGCGCATTGCCGCAGCATGTCCGCGTACCTTATAAATGCTGGTCAACTCGCCGGTCTGCGGATCAAAGGCAAGGATCGGCTTGATGCCAAGCGCGGTTCCTGCCATCGCGGTGATCTTTCCGATGCGGCCGCCGCGCTGCAAATATTCCAGCGTATCGACAGAAAAATACGGATAGGTATTTTTACAGATGCGCGGGGTCAGCTCGACCAGCTGCTCCCAGCTCCTGCCCTGCTCTATCAGCCGGCACAGCGTGTAGACGATCGCCGCCTGCCCCAGGCTGCCGGACAGGCTGTCATAGGCAAACACCTCTAACCCCTCGCATTCCTCGCCCATCATGCGCGTCATCTGAAAGCAGCCGCTCAGACCACTGGACAGCATAATCGCGATGACATGCGTATAGCCCTTCTCCTTAATCTGTTGCAGTGTGTCCGACAGCACTGCGCCGGAGGGCAGCGAGGTTTTTGGCATTTCCGTTGGCAGTCTGCGATATACCTCGTCCGGAGAAATGTCCACCCCGTCCTGATACGACCCATCAGAAAAGGTCAGCGTATACGGAACCGAAAAAATCATTGGGTACTGCCGCATCTTTTCTTTCGTAATATCCGAACCGGAGTCCGTCAAAATGGCGATCCTTTCAGCATTCATGAAGTTTTTTCCTCTTCTCTATCGTCTGTCAATTGCATCTGCACTCGTCCACATTGCAAGCTTCCTATAAAAAATGTGTCCTGCGTTTAAGCCATTGAGACAATTATAACACAGTCCAGAGCAATTGCAAGCGAGAGTTTATGTCGTCATGATCATCTCTTCGCTCGTTCCATACGCTAAGAGCGCAGCGCGCGGCAGATCAATCGCACCGGATACGGCTCCTGCCGCTCATCCTTCTCACGCGGACATCCCATGCGCGCTGCCCCGATCTCTCCGATGATCGCGGACACGATCACATATTCACAGAATGTGTCGTCCAGCGCGGGATCGATCTCACCGGTATGTCTGCCCAGCGCAAGCAGCCGCTGCTCCTGCGCACACATTCGCTGCTTGAGTGCATGTGCGCAGTCTGCATTTTCCTGCAAAAGATCAAACCGTTTCTCCCATGTCAGCATGCCGATGAGAACTGGCAGCGCAACACTCTCACTGTCATAAAAGATCTTGCGAAACACACAGGTCAGCGCCTCGCAAAAGCTCTCGGCTTGCTCCAGCGTCGCCTCGACCGTTTGCAGCGTATCATCCAGCACATACAATATTGCGCGTGTCAAAATTTCCTCCTTGGAGGAAAAATACTCGTACAGCGTACCCTTTCCGACACCGGCTTCGGTTGCAATGTCCTGCACCTTGAGAGAGGAAAAGCTCCTCCCCTCGCGCGTCAGACGAAACAGACCCTCAAACGCTGCAATCTCCTTGGGTGAATAGCCGGTTTCATTGTTGCGCATGGTCGTCCTCCTCCTCGGCCGCGATGTCCAGCCGCTGCGTGTGCTCCAGCTCCTCCCCGGCGTCATCCTCGCCGACATCAACGCGTACCAGCGTCTTTTTCCGGTTGAAAATATCATACATAATCGGAACGACGATCAGCGTCAGCACGGTGGAATATGTCAGGCCGCCGATGACGACAATCGCCATTGCCTGTCCCATTTCCGCGCCGGTTCCCACGCCCGCCGCCATTGTGGACATCGCCAAGATGGTCGTCAGCGCGGTCATCAGGATCGGGCGCATACGCAGCTTGCCCGCCTCAATGAGCGCATCACGTTTTTCCATGCCCTCGAGCCGCAGATCGTTGACACAGCTGACAAATACAATGCCGTTGTTGACGACGACGCCCGCCAAAATGATAAAGCCCAGCATGCCCAGCACGGACAGCTCCTGCCCGGTAATGAGCAGCGCGAGCAGGCCGCCGGTAAAGGCGAGCGGCATGGTAAACATGACGATAAATGGGCTGAGCAGGCTCTGGAACTGCGCCACCATAATCAAATAGATGAAGACAACCGCAAGCAGCAGCATGAGAATCAAATCGCTCATCGCTTCCATGATGGTTTCATTTTCACCGGTAATTTCCGCGCGCACGCCGTCCGGCAGCTCGTATTCATCCAAAATATCCTGCACCTGACGGCTGAGCAGCGTCGCATTGTGCTCGCTGTCGACGGCAGCAGAAACCGTCATCGTCCGCTCATTGTTTTCGCGTGTGATGGAGGACGGCGCTTCACTCTCCCGCTGCGACGCGATATCGCCCAGTGCAACGTCCTCGGTTTCACCCGACGTCGCGTCCGTGCTCTCAACCGTCTGCTGCATGACGTTTTCCGCCGTGACCTCGGTCGGCTTGATGACAACGACCGGCAGCTCCTCCTGCCCGACCTTAAGCGTCGTGGAACTGACCTCGTTGGTAAGCGAGGAAGCAAGCGACGAATAAACCTGCGCGACCGTCAGGCCCTTTCGCATTGCGGCGTCCTTGTTGACCGTAATGACCTTCTGCAAATCCGGATCCTCGTTGCCGTCGGAAATATCGACCAGGCCGTCAATCTCTTCCAGCCGCTGCGCAAGCTCTGTGCAGACGGTCTGCAGCTCGTCCAGATCGTCGCCGTAAACGTCGATCTGCACGCCAGAGCCTGTGATCGAGCTCATGTCCATATTGGAGGCGGATACGTCTACCTCACAGGCGAGCGACTTGGTCTGTTCGGTGATGCTGTCCGCAATCGCCTGATTGTCCGCGTCTTCCTCCAGCAAAATATAAAACGTCGTGCTGTTACCTGAATCCGAAGTCAGTGATATACTCGATCCGCCGCTCGTCGCACCGACCGTCTCGACGCCATCCACAGACTGAATGATTTCCGTAACCCTGTCGACCATGGCATCCGTCGTCACATCATCCGCCTCCTCCGGCATAGTGAGCGTCGCGCTCATCTGGTCAGAGGACATCTGCGGCATAAACACTATGCCGATGCGCGTTACCGACACACAGGCAAACACAAACAGGCCGACGGCAGCCGCCATCGAAACGAGCCGGTGATTAAGGCACCAGCGCAGTACGCGCGCATACCAGTCAGTAAATGCCTCGAAGCGGCTGTGCGATTTGACCGCCGTCTGTCGTTTGAGCATTGCCGAGCCCATCGCCGGTACGACGGTCAGCGCAACAATCAGCGATGCGCTGAGCGAATAAGCGATGGTCAGACCCATATCGGTAAACAGCTGACGTGCAATGCCCTGCGTAAACACAATGGGCAAAAATACGCAAATCGTCGTCAGCGTCGAGGCAAAGATCGCGCCACCCATCTCCTTCGCGCCGCGCACGGCGGCCTTTGCGGGCGACATGCCCAGCCCGCGCAGACGGTAAATATTTTCAATGACAACAATGGAGTTGTCCACCAGCATGCCGACGCCGAGCGACAGTCCGGACAGCGAGATCAGGTTGAGCGTCATGTTGCTGAAGTACATCAGTACGATGGCAAACAGCACGCTGAGCGGAATGCTGAACGCAATGATGGCCGTGGGACGGATATCACGCAGGAAGATCAGCAGGACGACAATTGCCAGCAAACCGCCGTAGATCAGATTGGAAATGACATTGTCGATAATTAAATGAATATAATCACCCTGATCCATCAGCGGCGTGATATGAACGGCAGAATCTTCCTGCTGTATCGCCTCGATCTCCTCATTGATGGCGTCGGATACCGCGGAGGTTGAGGCGGTCGACTGCTTGGAAAAGCTGAGCACGACCGCGTCGTTGCCGTTGACCTTCGCGTAGCTGTCGTCCTCCGATTCGCTTTCATAGCTGACGGTCGCCACATCACGCAGGCGGATGTCGCCGATGGCGTCCATGTCCATATGAAACAGGAGCATATCCTGCAGCTCGTCGATGGAATCATATGTTTCGCCCACCTTGAGTACATACGATCTGTCGCTGCTGTCCGCGATATAGCCCGCCGGCATCTCAAAGTTTTCGGCAATCAAAATATTGCTGATCATATCCGCGGTAATAATGCCGCTGATATCCGCTTCCTCATAGGCGCTGTCACGCGCCGCTTCAAATTCCTCGGTAGCCTCATCGAGTTGCGCCTGTGCGCTTTCCAGAGAAGCATTGCCGACGGCAAGCTGCGCGGAGCCTTCCGCAATGCCGATGGTCGCCTCCAGCTTGCCCGCCTCCAGCTGCGCATAGGCCTCCTGCGCCTGCTCCAGACCTTCCTCCAGCTCCGGCTTCATGGCAGAGATGGTCATCATGCGTGTGTTGATGTTGTTCAGCTCTGCCTCCACCTGCTCCGTGCGCTCCGCCGCATACTGCGTCGCCGTGAGCAACGCGCTGAAATCTGAACGCGAAATCTCCGCCACCTGCGAAAGATCCATGCCTTCCGGCGCGGCCTCACACAGCGCTGCAATCGCTGCCGCAAACGACTCGTCCGTCATGCTCTCGATGTAAGCGCCCGGGTCATGCAGCGACTGAAGCAGCTGCGCGGAATCAGTGGCAATGGCTTCCAGCTCCTCCTCCGTCGGCGGATAGGACACAGTCGGCAGATTGCCGCTCTGGTCGAATACGACCAGCAGCACGGCGATCGCTTCAATCTGTCCCTCCATATCCGCATATGGCTGCAGCTGCTCCAGCTCCATTTGAAACGCAGCCTGATTGGCCTGCAGCGTTGTCTCTTCACTCAAAATCGCATTCAGCTGTGCATTTGCCGTGTCCACCTGCGCGCTCGCCTCCGCCAGCTGTTCGGCAAGCGCATCGCTCTGCGTTGAGATTTCGTCCTGACCGGATTCAATCTCTGCTTTCGCCTCGTCCAGCTCCTGCTGGCCCTCGTCAATCTGCTTTTTCGCATCCGCCAGCTCGCTGTCCACCTGCTCCAGCACGCGGTCATTGAGTGCGTCAATCTTATCCTGCTCCAGCGTGACCGACACCCTGGAGGCAGTCAGGCCGCTGGTATCCACTGAGGCGACGCCGTTCAGACGTTCAAAGCGCGCAAGCAGCGTATCGCTCACATAATCGGAAATCTCCTGCGCCTCCATGTCGTCCACATCCACGCTCGCGACCATGACCGGCATCATATCCGGCGTGATCTGCATCATGATTGGCGTGCCGCAGGCTTCTGGAAGCGTTCCCTCGATCTGATCGATGCTGTTGCTCAGCTCAATGCTGACCGCGTTCATATCGGTTCCCTGTTCAAATTCCATGATGACAATGCTGACATTTTCATTGGATACGGAATTGATATTTTTGATGCCGGTGGTCGTGCCGAGCGCACTCTCCAACGGCTTTGAAACCGACGTCTCAACCGATTCCGGCGCCGCGCCGGGATCAGTCGTGTACACAATGACATACGGCAAATCCATATTCGGCAGCAGATCCGTCGTCATACGCGTAAACGAAACGACGCCCAGAACCAGCACCAGAATAACGCCCACCAATACAGTAAACGGTTTTTTTACACTTAGCTTCGACATAACTGCACACACCTATATCTGTTCGATGCCTGATTTGCATCATTTTCCGACCGACCAGTCGGTTCTGTTCCAGTATAGCATGAAATATAAAGCCCGTCAAATGGTTTGCTCTTCCCTATTTTACTCTTCTGCACAATTTTTACATGAATACGCTGGACATTTTTGGGACAATCTGCTAAGATACAGATAATGACTTGTATTTTTATTCAGGAGGGATTTTACTATGATCAATCGCAAGGCATATGACAGCATCTCGTATTCCATCGCGCTGGTCGGAAGCTGCCTGGACGGCAAGTATATCGGCTGCGCCGTTAACTCGCTGCAGCAGCTGACCTCATCCATGCCGGCAAAGTTTGGTGTGACGCTCAACAAGTACAATGTGACGCACGACGCCGTCGCACAGACCGGCGCATTCTGCGCAACCGTTGCTGCGGCAGACTGTCCTGATGATATCATCAAGCTGTTCGGCTATAAGTCCTCTCGTGTCACCGATAAGTTCGCAGACCTCGAGGTCAAGACGGATGACGCCGGCTGCCCCTATATCACAAAGGGCATGGCCGTCCGCCTGAGCTTCCGCGTATTGCAGCAGGTCGACCTCGGCTCGCACGTGCTGTTCGTCTCCGAGGTCACAGAGGCAGAGATTTTGCAGGAGGGCAGCGTGCTGACCGTCGAGCTGTTCCGCAACGCAGGCAAGGCGGTTCCGTCCACCGCGCCTGTCTACCGCACGCTTGAGGGAGAGTACGGCTATCGCTGCACCATTTGCGGCTATGTCCACAAGTCGGACACGCTGCCGGAGGATTTCCGTTGTCCGCTGTGCAAGGCGCCTGCAAGTAAATTTGAAAAGCTGTAACGAACTTATATTTGACGCGCCTCCCTGTTCATGCTATGATACGAGCAGTATGTTCAGGGAGGCTTTGTCATGTCTGCGCAGACCATGATTACCACACAGTTCAGCAAAACGATATGGAACCCGCTCCGCCGCGCTGTGCGCGACTACCAGCTCATTCAGCCGGGCGACCGCATCGCCGTGTGCATTTCCGGCGGAAAGGATTCCATGCTGCTCGCCTGCGCGCTGCCGCTGCTGCACCGCGCACTGGGATTTTCTTTCGAGCTAATCGGTCTGTCGATGGATCCGGGCTATTCTCCCCAAAACCGCGCACGCATCGAGCAAAACCTGCAAATGCTCGGGCTGGAGACCGTATGGTACCGGACCAGGCTGTTTGAAACGGTCAACCATGAAGCAGATAACCCCTGCTTCTTGTGCGCGCGCCTGCGCCGCGGCAGTCTGTATTCCCGCGCCTTGTCGCTCGGCTGCAACAAAATCGCGCTAGGGCATCATTTTGACGATGTCGTGGAAACAACGCTGCTGTCCATGCTGTATGGCGGGCAGGTACAGACCATGCTGCCTAAGCTGCACGCAAAAAACTATCCCGGAATGCAGGTTATCCGCCCGCTCTATCTGGTGCGCGAACGCGATATCGTGCGCTGGCGCGATGCCTGCGGGCTGCAATTCCTCGCCTGCTCCTGTGATTTTGCGGCAAACGCACGCCGGGAAAACCGCCCGGAACGCTCCAAGCGCTATGAGGTCAAGCAGCTCATCGCGCAGCTGGAGGCGCAAAACGATCAGGTCGCAAAAAACATCTTCAACAGTGTGAAAAATGTCAATGTCAACGATGTTTTGGGCTGGCATGACGGCCCGGAACGCCACTCCTTTTTGGACGGCTACGACGACGTCTAAGGCATCATTGTCATACAAATCAAAAAAACCGCCCATGTAGGCCTTCTTTCGCAATCAGGCTTACATGGGCGTTTTTTTGCGTCAAAAGCGGATAGCGCGCAGGCGCTTAATCCAGCGGATGCGCCGCATCACCCCTACGTGGATACGCTGTTTTTTTCGCGTTCCTTCGTGCGCACGCCATTCTTGAGCAGCGTGTACACAACCGTCATCGTCGGGACGCCAAACAGCATGCCGACCACACCGCCCAGCTTACCGCCGACTGTGATGGCAAGCAGCACCCAAATGCCGGGCAGTCCGATTCGCCCGCCGACAACACGCGGGTAAATGACGTTGTTTTCTACCTGCTGCAACACAACAAAAAAGATCAAAAAGATGCCTGCCTTGACAGGCGATACCATAAACAGCAGAATAACTGCAACCGCACCGCCGATATAGGCGCCCAGAATCGGAATCATCGCGGTCAGTCCGACCACCATGCTGACCATGCCGGCATAATCCAACCGCAGAATGACCATGCCGAGGCCGCACAGGCTGCCCAGAATGACCGCCTCAATGGACTGTCCGATGATGTAATTTTTAAACGACTGGACGATGATCTTCAGCAGATAGCGCAGATGCTCATAGATATGCGCGGGCAAATATGCCACGAGGATGCGGTTTGTCTGCGATATAATCCGTCGTTTGCCCGCCAGCAAATAGACGGAAAACGCAAGCGCAATAAACAAATTGGCAACAAACGAAACCATGGTACCGGTTGCATCCACGAGGGTTGACAAAACCGTGCCGGATATCGCGTCCATCTCGCCGATGCCGGAGGTCACCGCGCCGGCAATGGAATGAATATCAATCGCGTCCATCCCTAGCTGATCCGTGAAAAAATTGAGCTCCGTCTGCCAGTTATCCACATACGTGCTGATATTGGCGGCAAACATCTGCACACTGTTGGCAAGCTGAGGGATCACAACGCCGATCACCGCCGCGATCACGGCAAATACCGCGAGATAGGCTGTCAGCACGGCCAGCTTACGTGCCGCGCCCTCCTTCATGTGCAGCTTTCCCTGATACAGCGCGCGCATCCATTCATACGGCTGGTCGAGCACGAAGGCAAAGGCAATACCCATCAAAAACGGCTTGAACAGCGATATGATACCGACAATCCCGCGAATGATGTCCTTGCAGTATACCAACAGCAAAATCAAAATCGCCGCATAGGTAATCAGCATTGCGCCCTGTTTGATTTTGTCCGTCTTGCGTTCCATTTCCGCCCAACTTTCTCATACGTATCTATTTAATAATAATTTTACGCGCATCCCATTTCAATTGCAATGCATCCTGTGGATTATTAACAGTTTATTCACCCCACGCGCAAAATATTTATAGGCATATAAAAACAGACTGATGTCTCCACCAGTCCGCTATGCTTCACAATTCAAGCGATCGGATCAAGCCTGCTTTTGCGCAGACAGCGCGCGGTCCTGCTCCGCAATGACATCCATCAGCTGCATAATGTGCCGCTTGTAATAATCCGACAGCTCGCGCACCATTTGACAGGTCGCCGCACGGTCATATCCCCCGAACAGCGTCGTCGGAACAGACAGCCGCAGTTCTCCGTCATCACCATAGCCGATATACCGAGAAACCATATCTCTCATCTCAGCGCATCCTTTCTGCCTGTTGCGGTTTGTATGTGTTTTTTAGTATACGGATATGGTGTAAAGTTCTCTCCTGCCTGTGTGTAAAATTTCATACGGCTGTGTAAAATTTACATGTACTTATCAGTCCGCGTCCAAAACAGCCGCCGCGATTTCCGCCATAATGGCGTGGCCGCGCGCATTGGGATGCACACCGTCCAAAAAATATCTACAGTAGTCCTGTGTATATTTTGGAAATTCCCGGGCAAAATCAATATAAGCAAGCTGATGGCGATTCGCATACATTCGAATCCAGTCCGCCAATGCAGCCAGGTTTTGCGGCAGCTGCGGCAGACCGCGCACCCAGAACGCCCAGTCATTATTCAGAAATTCGTCATAATCCGGATTGACACAAATCGCCGGAACAACTGTAATACCGTCCGCCTGCGCCAGCTCATACATGGCGCGCAGATTTTCCGTCACCGTATGCACGGTTCCGCCCATGTCAAAGTCATTGATGCCGCCCATAATGACGACGCGATCCGGCTTTTCGCGCAGCACATGCGCCGCAAATCTCCGCAGCATGCCGTCCGTCGTGTCCCCGCTGATACCGCGGTTGCATACCACGCCGCGCATCGCATCCACCCAGCATTCCCCGCGGTCGACGCCATAGCCTGCTGTGATACTGTCGCCCATAAAAACTGTCTTTCTCTCACGCACACCGCTTCACTTCCTTCTGCCTCATTTACATGTATATTGCTTAAAAACTTTCATTTTTATCGTTAACCACCTATGAATCATGCGGTTTACTTCCTTTTTTGATATACCTTTGATCAAAATGCACAAATGTGTCTTTTGAAATTTGTACGAGCCAACAACAGTCAAATTGTTGCAATTCGTGCAAAAAAATGTTACAATTTATGTAATAATAGAATGCGAATGATGGCCGGTGTAACTTTCCCGCAGCGGTCATCACACAAGCATTGCAAAATCCGTCTCATAGAATTTCGTGACTCGAGGTGATAAAAAAATGCTGCAATTGAAAACTCCGCTTTCACTGGATGAATCCACTCTGCTCATACAGTGTCTTTCTGATGTGGAATCCAGCCTACAGCAAAAGCAGGCGCATTCCAACCAGGATTTCCTCAGGCGTTCGACCCTTGCCTCAGCAAAAGAGAAGGTTCAGTCGCACGTTTTTGATTGTTTCTATCGCGAGGAAATCACCAATATGGTCTTCGCTCTGGACAACCTGTCCCGCAGATGCAGCGAGCAGCTGACGGAGACAACCTCCGAGGATGAGGCGCATTGCGTCGGCTCTACGCTGCGCACTGCCGCCGCGACACGCGCAAAGCTGCGCAGTGCCGTAAACAAAACATAAGCTTACTACTCGGAACGTTATGTTCCTGCCCCCCTTTCTCTGCGTGGTTTCCACGCTAAAGCGCATCTGCCTCCCTCCGGCAGATGCGCTTTTCCTTTGCTTTCATATGCTCGCCGGATACCGCTACATGCTGCGCGCGATCGCAGAAATGGATTTCCAAACCAATCTTTCAAAGCGCGGTGCGACAAGATCCGCATTCTGCTGCACCTCTTCATGCAGCAGCGGGCCGCCGCTCATGCCGGCCGCCAGATTGGACACGCAGGAAATGCCGCATACGCGCATGCCCATATGCCGCGCTGCGATGACCTCGCAGGCGGTGCTCATGCCGACCGCATCCGCGCCGAGCGCGCGCGCCATACGGATTTCCGCGGGTGTTTCAAACTGCGGGCCGGGCAATTGCATATACACGCCCTCCTGCAGCGGGATCGCTTCCTGTTGCGCTGTCTTGCGTATAATATCGCAAAATACTGTATCATAGGCCTGCGTCATATCCGGAAAGCGCGTGCCGAGCGCATCAATGTTCTCACCTCGCAGCGGGGACGGCACAAACGACGCAATGTGATCGCGGATCAGCATCAAATCGCCCGCGCTGAACGTCTCGCACACACCGCCGGATGCGTTGGTGACAAACAGCACCTGCGCTCCCATTTGCCGCATCAGGCGGATGGGCAGTACAACGTCCGTGATATCATAGCCCTCATAGTAATGGACGCGCCCCTGCATTACAACAACCGGAACTGCGTCGACATAGCCAAATACAAACCGCCCCTTGTGTCCCTCGACTGTGGACTGCGGAAAGCCCTCGATCGCGCTGTATGGCACGGTCTGTACCACACGGATTTTTTCCGCAAAACCACCCAGACCGGTGCCAAGCACCAGCGCCAGCTGCGGCTGGAAGTCCGTTATCGCCCGCAGATTATCATAGCATCGCATCAGTTTCCGATAAACAGTATTCATAGCTGTCACTTCCTTTTGCGTAAGACAAGATTTCGTACAACAAAGTATACCACATTTGACAATTCATTTACAGGCTTTTTGTATTTATTTTGCACTTCCGCCGCGCTGCGGCCCGCATCCCGCCGTCACTTTCTTTGTGATTTTGGCTTGACCTCGGCGCGCATTGCTTTATAATAAAGATATTGCCGACTTTTGGAAAAACCGTAAAAATCTGCGGAGGAAGCACATGGATTTTGCAAATAAGCTCGCGCAGGAGCTAAACCTGCGCACCGAACATGTACAAAATGTCATCAATCTATTGGATGAGGGCAACACCGTTCCGTTTATCGCGCGCTACCGCAAGGAAATGCACGGCACGATGGATGATCAGGTCATCCGCACGCTGGCAGACCGTCTGACCTATCTGCGCGCACTCGAGCAGCGCAAGGAGGAGGTGCTGCGCGCGATTGCCGAGCAGGACAAGCTGACCGATGAACTGCGCGCCAAAATTGACCGCGCCGGGACGCGCACCGAGGTAGAGGACCTCTACCTGCCCTATCGTCCCAAGCGGCGCACCCGTGCCTCTGCCGCGCGCGAAAAAGGGCTGGAGCCGCTGGCTATGACGCTGCAAAAGGGCACAGATCAGCCCGCCGAGACGGTGGCTGCCGCCTATATTGACGCGGAAAAGGGCATAGAGACCGCCGCAGACGCGCTGGCCGGCGCACTGGACATCTTGGCCGAAAACTGCTCGGTCAACGCCGCGCTGCGCGGACATCTGCGCGCGCTTTTGCGCGCGACCGGCGAGCTGACCAGCACGGGAACCGACGCGGCGGACACCGTCTACGCGCAATATGCCGATTTCCACAGCCCGCTTCGCCGCCTGCAAAGCCATCAGGTACTGGCGTGCAACCGCGGCGAGCGCGAAAAAGCGCTGAAAATCGACATTACCTGCGACGAGGACGCCGCGATTCAGCTGATCGCGCGCACGGTATATCGTAAGCCGCATCCTTATGCCGCACTGCTGGACGGCATGTGCGTCGACGCGTGGAAGCGTCTGCTGTTCCCGTCGCTGGCGCGCGAAATGCGCACCGAGCTGACCGACGCGGCAAACGAACAGGCCATTCATACCTTTGCGCTCAATCTTCGCCCCCTGCTTATGCAGCCGCCCATCAAGGATCGGGTGACGCTGGGCTTTGACCCGGCCTACCGCACCGGCTGCAAGCTGGCTGTCGTGGACGCGACCGGCGCGGTACTGGACACGGCGGTCATCTATCCGACACCACCGCACAACAAAACCGAGGAGGCATCCAAAAAGCTGCTTGCCCTGTGCAAAAAACACGGCGTTACCTGCGTCGCGCTGGGCAACGGCACTGCAAGCCGCGAATCGGAACAGTTTTTGACCGACTTTATCCGCGAGAGCGGACTTCCGATTGAATACATGGTGGTGAGCGAGGCGGGCGCGTCCGTCTATTCCGCTTCCAAGCTGGGCGCGGAGGAATTTCCCCATTTTGACGTCTCGCTGCGCTCCGCCGTGTCCATCGCACGCCGGTTGCAGGATCCGCTGGCTGAGCTGGTGAAAATCGATCCAAAGGCCATCGGCGTCGGGCAATATCAGCATGATATGCCGCAGGCACAGCTTTCACAGGCGTTGGATGGCGTTGTGGAGGACTGCGTCAACTCGGTCGGTGTCGACCTGAACACCGCATCCCCCTCCCTGCTCGCACACATCGCAGGCATCACACCCACCATTGCGAAAAATATCCAGCTCTATCGCGAACAAAACGGCGCGTTTTCCTCGCGCAGGCAGCTGCTCAAGGTAGCCAAGCTGGGGCCAAAGGCGTTTGAACAGTGCGCTGGCTTTTTGCGCGTCACGCAGAGCGCGGAGGTTCTTGACCGCACAGCCGTGCATCCGGAATCGTACCCCGCCGCTAAAACGCTGCTGACGCTGTGCGGCTACACGGAAGAGGACGTCAAGGCACACGCGCTGGACGATCTGTCCGCCCGCATGAAACAGCTGGGCAAGCAGCAGCTTGCCCAGCGCTGCGGTATCGGCGTGCCGACGCTGACGGACATTGCTGACGAGCTGCGCAAGCCGGGACGCGACCCACGCGATGAGCTGCCCGCACCGCTGCTGCGCAGTGCGGATGTCATGACGCTGGAACAGCTCCAGCCGGGCATGGAGGTCGTCGGCACCGTGCGCAATGTCTGCGATTTCGGCGCGTTCGTCGATATTGGCGTGCACGAGGACGGTCTGGTGCACATTTCCCAGCTGTCCAGCAAATTTGTCAGGCACCCCTCCGATGTCGTCCGCGTGGGCGATGTGGTAAAGGCCGTCGTGCTGTCGGTCGATGTCAACAAGAAACGTATCGGCCTGTCCATGAAACAGGTCAAGCAATAAAATAAAACATCCCTCTCCAACGGCGCATACCGCGCGCACGGAGAGGGATGATTTTTTGGCAGCACTGCATCCTTCGGCGGGAGAACAATTTCGCCAGAAAGCGACGCAGGCCGAACCCAGAGGTGTTGCCTTTTATCGCAGCTTTGCAAGCACAGCTGTGAGCAGCTCCCACGTACGCTGAACCGACGCGACCGACATGCGCTCGCGCGTCGTGTGAATCTCCTCAATATCCGGGCCGAACGAAACACAGTCCAAGTCCTCCAGCTTACCGCAAAACAGGCCGCATTCCAGGCCGGCATGGATGGCATGCACCTCCGGTGCGTGACCATACTGCCGGATAAACGTCTCTACCATACAGTCGCGCAACGGGGAATGCGCGCGGTATTCCCATGCGGGATATTCGCCCATCACCGAACAGCTTCCGCCCAGCAGCTCGCACAGGCAGCGCAGCTTGCCGGTCAGCGCCTGTTTCTCCGAATTGACGCTGCTGCGAACCGAGCAGGTCATGCGCAGCGCATCCTGCTCCAAACGCAAAATGCCGCAGTTGAGCGAGGTCTGCACCAGACCCGCGATCTCGTCGCTCATCCGCTGCACACCGTCCGGCGCGAGCCGCAGAAGTCCAATGACGCGCGCGCCGTGTTGTACGACGGGCGCGCAGGCCGTCTCCAGCCGCTGCGTGCGCACGCAGATATCCGGGTCGGTGCTTCGCCGCTCCTCCCGGAAGGTGCGCGCACAGGCATCCGCAATCGCACACAGCGCTTGTACATCCTCCTCGGCTGCAAGCAGCTCCGCCGTGCAATCGCGCGCGATGGCGTTGTCCTTCTGTCCGCCGGACAGCGCGCAGATGCCAAACGAAAGCCGGGAGCGCAGCGTATCCAGCAGCCGTCCCATCAGCATATTTGCGTTTGCACGCCCTTTATTGATTTCTGTGCCGGAATGACCGCCGCGCAGTCCGGATATCGTGACGCGCACACGCACGCCCTCACGCGTCTCCCACATAACTGGCACGCTGCAGGTTGCCGTCAAGCCGCCCGCACAGCCCGCGAGAAAAATTCCTTCCTCCTCCGAATCGATATTGAGCAGGCGTCGCCCGCGAACAGCGGACAGGTCGATTGCCGCCGCGCCCAGCATCCCGATCTCCTCGTCTGCGGTCAAAATCACCTCAATCGGCGGATGCGGGATATCCTCCGCGGCAAGCACGGCAAACGCATAGGCCACCGCAATGCCATCGTCGCCGCCCAGCGTCGTGCCATCCGCCCAGACCCATTCACCGTCCGTGCGCAGGCGCAGTCCCTCGCGTGCCATGTCGATGTCCGCATCCGGTTCCTTTTCACACACCATGTCAATATGACCCTGTAAAATCAACGGGTCAGCCTGTTCATATCCGCTCGTTCCGGGCGCGAACAGAATGACATTGTCGTGTGCGTCGCGGATGCAGCGCAGCCCATGCGCCCGCGCAAACTGCACGCAATACGCACCGATCGCACGCGTATTGCGCGAGCCGTGCGGAATCGCACAGATCTCTTCAAAATATTGCCAGACAGCTTTTGGCTCCAGCCCCGATAACACAGCCATTGTGTATTCTCCTCTCAAATATAGTGATACCATAGAAAAAAGACATACCCAACGGATATGTCTCGATTCGCAGGCGTTACAGCGTTCCCTTTGTGGAAAGCACATCGGTGATGCGCGCGTCGTACTGTGTCGCGGCATCCAGCGCCTTCGCAAACGCCTTAAACATGGCTTCCATAATATGATGGTTATTGGAGCCATACAACACCTTGATATGTAAATTCATCATACCCGCATAGGACACCGCGTAGAAAAACTCCCGTGCCATCTCCGTATCCATGTCGCCGCAACGCGCTGCGGTAAACGCGCCGTCATACACCAGATACGGTCTGCCGGACAGGTCAACGGCGCACAGCACCAATGCCTCATCCATCGGCAGAATACAGGAGCCGTAACGGCAAATGCCCTTTTTATCTCCGACCGCCTCGCGGATCGCCGTGCCCAATACAATGCCGGCATCCTCTATCGTATGATGGCAGTCTACCTCCAGATCGCCGTCGACCTTCAGACTGACGTCAAACAATCCATGGCGGGCAAAGCCGCTCATCATATGATCAAAAAAACCGATACCGCTGTGGATATCCGCCTTGCCGGTTCCGTCTACATTCAAATTCAGTCGAATTTTTGTCTCGTTTGTGTTGCGTTCGATGCTGCTGGTGCGTGCCATTGTATCTTCCTCCGATGTATTCATATCGCTTCTATTATAGCAAGCCTTCACCGGAGTTGCAATGTCAAATCGGCTCAATTGGAAATCCGGTGAGCGGATAGCATTTTGAGCCGATGGTCACATCTAAATCCAGTATCTCATCGGAGGACAGCTCCCCCTTGGCACAAAACGGAACCTCCTCTTGCTTAAACCAGATGGTTCCGGAAAAATCGCGCTTATTTCCGTCAATACTTCCGCCCGTGATACTTGTATCATGGTTCCACAGCCTGATGCTGCCGGATACATCGCCATTGGCCTGGCACAAATCCAGCGACCCAGGGATCAGTCCCATCGGGCTGTCAAAAAAAATCTGATATCTTTCATGCTTCATACTAGTTACTCCTCCAAATGACTCCGTTCCTATGTTCCCATATGCTCCCGATTCTCTCTCTTTGTCATTTCGCAACATATATAATTCAATATCTTTGTCGAAAAAGATCAAATAATGTGATTATTTCTACTTTAAACAGTTTTAAAACGAATAATGATTCCTAAATTCACATTTTTCTTCTATATTTACTATACCGCTTTCTTTCCTTTTCGTCAACGGACGATTTGTAAACATTTTCCGAAATGTTCTTATTTTCATCATATTTTCGTTTTCCACTTGCAAGACGAAAACTAGACCGATATAATTACATTCAGAAGAATGCTCAGAAATGAGGCTTGATGCAAAATGGCAAAAAAAGATTCAAGAAACACAAAAGGACGCATTATTGACGCCGCTTGGTCGCTTTTTTATGAGCAGGGCTATGAGGACACAACAATAGACGATATTGTAGAACGCTCTGAGACGTCAAAGGGCTCGTTTTATCATTACTTTAACAGCAAGGATGCGCTGCTCTCCTCCCTCTCATATCTGTTTGACGCAAAATATGAGCAGCTGATTGCAGAAATAGACCCAGAGATGAACAGCTTTGACAAGCTGATGTACCTCAACCATGAATTGTTCCTCATGATCGAGAACAGTATCCCTATGGATCTGCTTGCACAGCTGTATTCCTCCCAGCTGGTCACATTCGGCGAGCGTCATCTGCTCAACCAGAGCCGCACCTATTACCGTGTCCTGCGCAAAATCATTGTCGAGGGGCAGAAGCGCAACGAGCTGCGCGCCGATGTTTCGGTCAACGAAATGGTCAAGGCTTATGCGATGTGTGAGCGTGCAATCATCTACGACTGGTGTATCTGCAACGGCGATTACTCTCTTTATCAATACTCCGGTACAGTTCTTCCAATGTTTCTTAACGCCTATCAATGTCCAAAAAAGCCGGAATAATGCATTAAATTTGGAATAATCTTTGCACTTGTCAGCTGATATGTCAATCTATCAGTCTAAACTTTATTCTATTATTTGGTTCATATTTTCGTTTGCTTTTTCCTGTGCTACAATAGGTTGGATCACAAAAAAGACTAACTATTAAAAGTCAAGCGATAAACTCAAAAAATGTTGTGAATAGA
>CAZEMM010000004.1:0-58037 GCA_964513445.1 uncultured Butyricicoccus sp.
ATCCTCTTCTGCTATACATAAAAATCGTGCCGGAGCTTTCACTCCGACACAACTTACGATTATTGGTTTTTATCTCTACCCCAACTATTGACATAGAGCCTCTTATAATTAATCCGGAGGGATGATGCTATCCATAAGCAGAGTAACCTCTTCTCGATATTTGGGATGCCCGCAGATAGCCATGCTATTTTTAAGATCCTCCAGAGCCTCCAGAAAACTTATGATATCTCTTTTCTTGATATGACAAATAATGATGCGATACGGAAAATCTTCTTTTGTGTATTCGCCATCGAACCATACGCGCACATTATGCCGGATAAACAATGAATCTGCAAAATATTGTTCCGTGTCAAAGAACATGAAATAATAATATCGCAGAGAGAATCTGTCTATCTTCCAATATAAATCTTTCCTCAAATCATTTTCCTCAATTGTTCGTCTTCGGGATATACGGAATAATTCTGCTTGCGAGTTCAGCTACTGTCATTGTTTGCAGCCAGACCTTACCCGGACCGATTAGCGTAGACAAGAACAAGCCTTCACCGCCGAAAAGCATACGACCGAACACGCCGCTTTTCATATTTGACGACATTTAAATGCCATCAGTCATCCAAACCATACCGCCTGATTGCGTAATATGCTTTCTCCCTGATCAAGCTTCACTGTTACTGCCGGCGTTATATTGCCGAATATGTTGTACTGCACAAAAACACTTCCTTCCATAAATTTAAACTGTTATCCTTTGTTTCCAAAAGGTAATGTCATTTCGCATCTCTTCCATGGTAATTATGTCTTTTCCTGCTTGGAAGGCTGTATACCAACCTGACCCACGTTTATGAGTTTCCCTAGGTATTCCCGAACGATCTTTGCTTTTTCTTCTACTGCTATCTTTTGCTTTTGTGGCATAACAATGCTCCCTCTGTGTTTGTGTTTTTTATTCTTTCACTGTCTCTCATAAAGGGAGCATATCACTATCAGATGAGATGCTTTCTTTTTAAGGGCACTTTTCGCCGTTGGGGTACGCGTTGGGGTACGGCGGTTTTGAATGTTGAAATTTGCAACATTTTGGCGCTTAAAACGTCCGCAAATAGCAAAAACCCGCAAAATACAGAAGATTTCACGGGTTTTCTTTGGCGGAGAAAGAGGGATTTGAACCCTCGCGACACTTTCGCGCCCTACTCCCTTAGCAGGGGAGCCCCTTCACCACTTGGGTACTTCTCCAAAGGCTGACGGCTTATCACGGAAAATGTGGCGGAGAGGGTGGGATTCGAACCCACGCGCCCTTTCGGACAAACGGTTTTCAAGACCGCCTCGTTATGACCACTTCGATACCTCTCCGTATCGAAACCCCTTTTGGTAAGCTAAAATAGTATACCATATCTTTTTTTGCCTGTCAACAATTTTTGCGCGATGTTTTTCGGGGTTACAGTTCGTTTAAAACTTTTTGAATAGATGGTGAACTTTATCAAAAAACAGTGGACTTATTTAGACAATATGTTATAATTGAGTACGCAGGAAGGCAAATGGATTGTGCACTATGCAATATCGCATTTCCCATATTTGTAAGAGCAGATAAGTATAGGAGGGGTCTCCCATATGATTTATACCGTGACATTGAATCCATGTCTGGATTACCTTGTTGCAGTGCCGAATTTCCGGTCCGGACGCGTCAATCGCGCCAAATATGAGCGCATTTTCGCCGGAGGAAAAGGGATTAACGTTTCATATGTGCTCAATATTCTAAAGCAGGACAACCTGGCGTGTGGTCTGGTCGGCGGTTTTATTGGCGCGGAAATTGAACGGATTATGGATGAGGATGGCATTCGTCATGATTTTGTACATTTGAAGAGCGGCAACAGCCGCATTGACGTGCAGATGGCGGATGGCTTCGAAACATCCATCAACGGCGTCGGGCCGCCGATCGATCAGGAGGATATTAACGCATTATGCGAAAAGCTGCAAACGCTGCAGGACGGCGACACGCTGGTGCTCTCCGGCTCGGTGCCGCGCGGCGCGCGCGATACCATTTACAGCGATATTTTGCAGACAGTACAGGATAAGGATTTGTATATCGTTGTGGACGCAAAGGGACCGCTGCTGCTCAACACATTGAAATTCAGGCCGTTTTTGATTAAGCCCAACCGGCAGGAAATGGAGGATATTTTCTACCGCAGTCCAGACAGCATTGACGATATCATTCGATATGCCCAAACATTAAAGGATATGGGCGCGCGCAATGTGTTGGTATCGCTCAGCGCGGAGGGTGCGATTCTGGTGACGGAGAACGGTGAGATTTATCGTCACAGCGCCATGCAGGGTACGGTGCGCAATACGCTCGGCTGCGGCGATTCCATGATAGCAGGCTTTATTACCGGCTATCATCAGGAGCACAATATGGTGGGTGCCTTTCAGATGTCGCTTGCGGCGGCGTCCGCCAATGCATTTCACGATTCGCGCGGCAGCTATGAGCAGATCATGCAGCTGCTCGGGACGCTCCAACGCGAAATAGAGGAATAGCCCACGTTTCATTTTTATCTCATTTTTTTTGGCTCGCCGGTCATGTGGTACCGGCGGGCTTTTCTCTTCAAATAAATGCCTGAATGCCGGTGTTGACTATGATGCAAATTTTTTTTGTAACATTCGTACAAGCTATTGCAATTCAAACATGAGTATAGTATACTATTCCTTGTCAAGAAAATAACACAACGTCTTCAGGGCAGGGTGCAATTCCCTACCGGCGGTATAGCCCGCGACCCGCTGGAAGCAATTCCGCGGCTGATTCGGTGAAAATCCGGAGCCGACAGTGACAGTCTGGATGGAAGAAGACGATGAGGCATGTGCGCATGTCTCCCTTTTTCATCGCCCTGTTTCCACGGAGAAACAGGTTTTTTATTGCCCTGTTTGTGCTTTGCAGACGGGGCTTATTTTGTTGACAGAACGATGTTTGGCAGGAGCTGAGAGCGATGGCAGATACAGATATCACCTATATGCGCCGCGCGTTGGAGCTGGCGAAGCGCGGCATGGGACATGTTTCGCCCAATCCGATGGTCGGCGCGGTCATCGTAAAGGATGGCCGCATCATTGGCGAGGGATGGCATGAGCGCATCGGCGGTCTGCATGCCGAACGCAATGCGTTTGGGCATTGTACGCAGGATTGTACCGGTGCGACGATCTATGTCACACTGGAGCCGTGCTGCCACTGGGGTCGCACACCGCCGTGTACCGAGGCGATTTTGGAGCACAAGCTCGCGCGCGTCGTCGTGGGCTGCCTTGACCCCAATCCATTGGTGGCGGGCAAGGGGCTGCGTATACTGCGTGATGCGGGTATTGTATGTGAATCCGGCGTGCTGGAGGACGAATGCCGCGCGCTCAACACGGTGTTTTTCCACTATATCACGACCAAAACGCCCTATGTCGTCATGAAATATGCGATGACGCTGGACGGGCGCATTGCCGCCTATACCGGCGATTCCAAATGGGTCACCGGAGAACAGGCGCGGCAGCATGTGCATCAGACACGGAAGTGGCTGAGCGCGATCATGGTTGGTATCGGAACCGTACTGGCGGATGACCCGATGCTCAATTGCCGCATTGATACCGGTGTCGATCCCGTCCGGCTGGTGTGCGACAGCAATCTGCGCATTCCGTTGGACAGCCGTCTGGTGCGCACAGCAAAGGAGATTCCGACGTGGGTCTTTTGCGCACAAGCGCCGCGGGCGCGGCAGACGGCATTGGAGGACGCCGGCGTCAAGGTCATCCCGATGGCGGATGACAGCGGCGCATGCGTCGATCTGACCGCTGTGATGGCCTATCTGGGCCAGCAGCAGATTGACAGCGTGCTGCTGGAGGGCGGCGGCACGCTCAATGCGGAGGCGCTGCGGCTGGGGCTGGTACATCAGGTACAGGCCTACATCGCGCCCAAGCTGATCGGCGGGGCGAATGCCCATGGGCCGGTCGGCGGCATGGGAGCTGCGCGGATGGCGGATGCCGTCAGACTGGATGCGCCTGAGATTACACGGCTGGGTGAGGATATCCTGATCGAAGGCCGTATCCGAAAGGACTGAAACCATGTTTACTGGAATTGTTGAAGAGGTCGGTGAGATCATCGGCCTGCGCCAGTCCGCGACAAGTACGGTGCTCGGTGTGCGCGCCAAGACGGTACTCGGCGGCACCAAGCTGGGCGATTCCATTGCGGTCAATGGCGTGTGCCTGACCGTTGTACGGCTGATGCAGGACGGCTTTGAGGGCGATGTCATGCCGGAGACGATGCGCCGCACAAATCTGGGCGCGTTGAGGCCCAAGGCCCGCGTCAATCTGGAGCGCGCGATGGCGGCGGACGGACGGTTCGGCGGACATATCGTCGCAGGACATGTCGACGGCACGGGCACGATCACACAGCTTGGGCCGGAGGGCAACGCCGTTTGGGTCACGGTTGCCGCGGCGCCCGCGCTGCTGCGCTATATCGTCGAAAAGGGCTCGATCACGATCGACGGCATCAGCCTGACGGTCGCCTATGTCGATTCGACCTGCTTTCGCGTCTCCATCATCCCGCATACCGGACAGGAGACGACGCTGCTGACCCGCAAGCCCGGCTATGTTGTCAATTTGGAATGCGACATTGTCGGGAAATATATTGAAAAGCTGATGCAGCCCGCGCCGGAGGAGACAAAGCCGAGCGGCTTGACCGCCGAATTTCTCGCCGACAACGGGTTCATATAAGGAGGATCGTTATGTCTGATTTTGCTACGATTGAACAGGCGCTGGATGCGCTGCGCGCCGGAAAAAATATCCTGGTCATCGACGACCCAGACCGTGAAAACGAGGGCGATATCATCTGTGCCGCGCAGTTTGCGACGACAGAGAATGTCAACTTTATGGCGACCTATGCCAAGGGTCTGATCTGTATGCCGATGAGCGGCGATTATTGCGATAAGCTGGGGCTTACCCAGATGGTTGAGCACAATACCGACAATCATGAGACGGCGTTTACCGTTTCCATCGACCATGTCAACACGACGACGGGCATTTCCGCCGAGGAGCGCGGCTATACCGCGCGCGCAACCGTGCTCGCCAACGCCAAGCCGACGGATTTCCGCCGCCCGGGGCATATGTTCCCGCTGCGCGCCAGAGAGGGCGGCGTGCTCATCCGCTCCGGCCACACCGAGGCGACGGTCGACCTGTGCCGCCTGGCCGGTCTGGAGCCGGTCGGCCTTTGCTGCGAGATTATGCGCGAGGACGGCACGATGATGCGCACAACCGAGCTGATTGAATTTTCCAAGCAGCACGAGCTGTGCATGATTTCGGTTGCCGACCTCATTCGCTACCGCTTGCTGGACAAGGAGGAATGCCTTGTCGAGGAGGTCGCCTGCGCGGATATGCCGACCAAGTACGGCCATTTTAAAATCCACGGCTTTGTCAACAAGCTGTCCGGTGAGCATCATGTCGCGCTGACCATGGGCGATATCGCGGACGGCGAGCCGGTGCTGTGCCGCGTGCATTCCGAGTGCCTGACCGGCGATACGTTTGGCTCGGCGCGCTGTGACTGCGGCGAGCAGCTGGCGGCGGCGCTGACCGCGATCAACAAGGAGGGACGCGGCCTGCTGCTGTATCTGCGGCAGGAAGGACGCGGCATCGGCCTGATCAACAAGCTGCGCGCGTATGAGCTTCAGGAGCGCGGCTATGACACCGTTGATGCGAATATCAAGCTGGGTTTTCCGGCGGATATGCGGGAATACGGCATGGGCGCACAGATTTTGATCTCGCTGGGTGTGCACAAAATTCGTCAGATGACCAACAACCCGTCAAAAATTCACGGGCTGTCCGGCTATGGCGTGGAGATCGTCGAGCGCGTGCCGATTCAGATTGCCCCCAATCCGGTCGACGCGTTCTATCTCAAGACAAAGCAGGAACGCATGGACCATATGACCAATTATCAGTAAATCATCCGTCAGATACGACAGGGAGGAAATCACGATATGAAGCTGTTAGAAGGAAATGTAGTAGGCTCCGGCCTGAAGGTCGGCATTGTTGCGGCCCGTTTTAATGAATTTATCGTCGGCAAGCTGGTATCCGGCGCGCAGGACGCGCTGGTACGCCATGGCGTCAGCGCGGACGATATCGAGCTGGCATGGGTGCCGGGCGCGTTTGAGATCCCGCTGATCGCGCAGAAAATGGCGCAGTCTGGCAAGTATGACATGGTGCTGTGCCTGGGTGCGGTCATCCGCGGCTCGACCTCGCATTATGACCTCGTGTGCAGCGAATGCGCAAAGGGCATCGCGCAGGTTTCGCTGGCGGCGGGCATTCCGGTGCTGTTCGGCGTCGTCACGACGGATACCATCGAGCAGGCAATCGAGCGTGCCGGCACAAAGGCGGGCAATAAGGGCTATGACGTCGCCTGCTCCGGCATCGAGATGGCAAACCTCATCCGAAATCTGTAAGACAGCCGGTCACAGCAATTTGGTAGAAAATGGAATATAAAACGGCATAAAACGGGCGCTGCACAAGTCAAATGCAGCGCCCGTTATTTTGGTTGTCCCTCTGCCCGAATGCGGGAGCAAAACTGGAAAATATCGCTGTATACCGCGAGCACGCTGTCGCTTGCCAGTACGTTATGTCCTCCCTCCGCATACAGCCGGAGAGCCTTATCCTTGACATTCAGCCGTTTGAACAGGGCTTCCGCATCTGTCGGCGAACAGATGTCGTCGTCCTGCGTTTGCAGCACGAGCGCGGGACAGCGTGCGCCGTGCAAGCCGCGCGCCTGCGTTTTTTCCGCCAGACGTGCAAGCTGATGGCGGGCGAGCATGCCGCGTCCCACGCCGTGGATGCGCGGGCGCAGATCCTCGCGGAAAATGCCGGACAGCGCGTTCCTTTTGTCCGGATCGGGCGTATTGATAAAGACAATCGCAGCGGGGCGAAGATCGAGCAGATGGGTCATCAGCAGGCCGCCGAGCGACAGGCCGATGAGGGCAATGCGGCGGTAGGTGTGCCGCAGCGCGAGATATTCCATGCGCACGCCGTGTATCCAATGCTCCTGCAACAGCAGCAGGTCCTTGCTGCCGGACGGTACCGTTACATAGGCGTCCATACCGCTGCCCCGCAGATGCTCGCGCAGCAGCTGGGCGGATTGCTCCCCCTCGCCAAAGCCGCTGATAATCAGGCAGCAAAAGTCGTTTTTGGTTTCTGACACGTATCTGTTCCTCCGTATCCGTATGCGGCAGTTCCCCCGCAGCCGCAGTGTTTTTCACGGCTTTCATTGTAGCACAGGTTGACCGCAAAGAAAATGAACAGTACGTGAACAATTTCGCAACAAGTCCGTAACAATTCGGTAAAACCGTTGTTTCCAAGCGGGAAAAATGCGTCGGAATACGCAGCTACCGCACGCCTCGCCTGCCGGTAAAATCGCGCGCGCGGCGCTTATTTACAAAATGGTTCAGAATACCGCCGCCGATGATGATGGCGAACGCCACGGCGAGCACGCGTTTGGCCGCCTCCTGCGGCAGCGCGTCCTTTGGCCCGATGGAATCCGCGTAGAATGTCAGCGTATATTCCACTTCATGCGGCGCGCCCATCGCGGTGGTGTCCGCGACGACGGGCATCGGCTCATCCAGCGTCAGAATCGGGATGGTAAACGTAGAATAGCCGCCCTCGTTTTCGTTGAGATATTTTGTGCCGTCCACCAGCATGTAGTCATAATTTTCGCTGCTCCACACGAGCTGCGCATAGGCGACGCCGTTTTGGACAGATAGAATCGTCGGCGAGACGATGGTGGCCTTGCCGCTGCCGCCGGTCATGCTGACCTCGATGGAATAGTCGCCGTCCGCGGCGGTCAAGGTCAGCGCGCGCGCCTGCGTCCGCGTGCCAAACAGCATGCACAGCAGCACAAGCGCGATTATCATTCGATGCCGCTTCAAATGCACCCACCTCCTCACAGATTTTTCTTTTTATACAGAAAGACAAAGGCCAGCGCCGCAAAGACAATGAGATACGCCAGCAGGATCAAAATACCGGCGTAGTCCACCGGACTGCCGGAGGCGATGGCGCGTAGCATCGTGCTGGTCTGCGACAGCGGCAGCAGGTTGATGACCGCGCCCAGACCGTCCGGCATGTTTTCGACAGAGAAAAACGTGTTGCAAAGATACGACATCGGCATGATGACATAATTGGAAAAGCGCGGGACATCCGCGTGGTTTTTCGCGTAAAACGACACAACGACGCCGATGGTGGAAAACACCGCGCCGTTTAAAAACATAATGCACACGGACACGGCGTTGAACACCAGTCCTGTGCCGATGGGCAGGACGAGCAGCAGGATGACGCCGCCGGCATACAGCCCGCGCAGGCTGCCGCCGATGATCTGCCCGACGATAAACTGCCACAGCGGGGTGGGCGAGATCATGACCTGATCGAACGCCTTTTCATACAGCCGCTGCACATTGAGATTTTGCGCGATGGCGTTAAAGCTGCCGTTCATCGTGGTCAGCGCAACGACGCCCGGGATGAGGAAATTCAGATACGGCTCGCCATGCGAGACCATTTGAATGCCCATGCCGAACACGATGAGATACATTAGCGGCGCGATCATCGCGGCCAATGTGATTTTATAGAAATCA
The DNA here is from genome assembly GCA_964513445.1 of uncultured Butyricicoccus sp. GTDB lineage: Bacteria > Bacillota > Clostridia > Oscillospirales > Butyricicoccaceae > Butyricicoccus_A. The sequence goes on from CAZEMM010000004.1 coordinate 8,610, forward strand.
CGGCGAAATTCCGTCCATTTTTCCCATAATACGGTTACGATTCCCATACATAACACCTCTGTTATCGCGCGTCCAGATGCCGGCCGGCACGGCTGAGAAAGACATCCTCCAGCGTTGTGCTGCGCAGCGACACCTGCGTGTGCGCGGCGTCGGACAGATAGGCGATCGCGCTCTCCCGCGTGGCAAAATGGCGGCTTTGTACGCCGTCCGCAGTCTGCTCATCCACGGTCACAGGGCCGAGCGCGTCAATCATCGCCTGCGGTGTGTTGACCTCCTCCAGCCGTCCCTCATGCATGAGGGCGACGCGCCCGCACAGGCTCTCCGCCTCTTCCATGTAATGTGTCGTCAGCAAAATGGTCAGATTGTCCTGATTGAGCCTGCGCAGCAGATTCCACATCTGACGGCGCGACAGCGCGTCCATACCTGCGGTCGGCTCGTCGAGCAGCAGGATCTCCGGCTCGGTCAGCAGCGCGCGGCACACCATCAGCTTGCGCTTCATGCCGCCCGACAGCTTGCGCACCGTGCGCCGGCGAAACGGCAGCAGGCCGCAGAAGTCCAGCAGCTCCTCGGTGCGCGCGTGTATTTTTTTGCGCGGCATGAAATACAGCCGTCCCTGATACTCCATCACTTCATCCATCGTCATGTCCTGCCGCATGGAATATTCCTGCGTGATGACGCTGATTTTCCGCTTGAGCGCGGGATTTTTGCGCGTGAGCAGCTGACCGTCGATGCGGATCTCACCCGTAGTCGGCAGCAGCAGCGTAGACATCAGGCTGATGGTCGTGGTCTTGCCCGCGCCGTTTGGCCCGAGCAGGCCGAAAAACTCGCCCGTCTCGATTTTCAGATTGACATGATCCACCGCGGTAAACGCGCCGAACCTCTTGGTCAGGTCGATTAGCTCAATCACTTAGCGCTCCTTTGCGATAATCAGCGAATAATAGCCCGCGCCGTCCGGGATATCCGCCGCGCTGCGGTAGATTTTTTCGTTTTCCATGCCGCAGTTTTCCACCATGACGACGTCCTTGTCGCTATCCAGCAGCATGTCCTTGACGCGGCGCATCTGTTTGCCGGATTTCATCAGGACATAATTTCCGTCGCCCTCCAGCGACTCCTGCAAGCGATGGACAGCGGGAATAATGTGCAGCGGCTGGTTCCACTCCGCGAGCGGAAGATTCATGCGCGCGGCCGCCGCGCAGAACGACGGGATGCCGCTGACCAGCGCGGTCGCATAGCCGTCCGCCTGCACGCGCTTTTGCAGATAGGAAAAGGTGGAATAAATGGTCGGGTCGCCCAGCGTCAGAAAGACGATGTCGTGCCCCTCGTCCATCACAGCCTCCAGCTGTGCCGCGCCCCGTTTGTGGTTTTCCTCCAGCTGCTGCGCGTCATGCGTCATTGGCATAAAGATGGGCAGCAGCGTCTTGTGCGCAAGCTCCGGCACGGCCTGCACCGCAATTTGATAGGCGACGGTCTCCGTCGGCTCCGCGCCCGGCACGGCGATGTATTCGGTCTGGCGGATCATGCGCACGGCCTTGAGCGTCATCAGCTCCGGATCGCCCGCGCCGACGCCCACGCCATATAATGTTCCCTTCATATGCTTCTCCCTCGTTATTTGATTTCAAGTATTCAATAGTATAGCACACAAAAAATTGTGTCGCAATTCCTATTTTATCCGCGCGGCGCAATGCGACAAGAACGTGCTATATCGTGCCGAAAAGTGCACAATTGTGCTAGACAAATAGAAGAGCGTGTGCTATATTTAGGGATAAGCAGCGGATTGCTGCTATCGCAGGACAACAGAACATAACAGCCTTGCAGTTTACAGGTGTCCGCTGCGGCGGGTGAAAAGGGAATCCGGTGTGAATCCGGAATGATGCCGTCACTGTGTACGGGAGTGCTGTCCCCGCATGCTTTGCATGCAGTCGCCGGTTTTCCGGGAAGACGGGACAGGATGATGAACGAAGTCAGGAGACCTGCCTGTAAATGAAATCTCAGATTTGCGGCGCACGAATCTATTTTTCTCGGGAGCGAATATGTCCCCTTTTCCGATGTTGCGGAGGGACGAAAGCATACGCTTTTGCAGAGAAAAACGAACGCTTTGCAGTATGTATGATTTTGTCTGCCTGCAATTTTTTGAAAAGGGGTTTTTTACATGACAAAGCTCAAACGGACACTGTGTATGCTGCTGGCGGGCATGATGCTCACCTTTGCGCTGACAGGCTGCGGCTCAACGTCGAATGACGACGCGGCTGTGGACGCCGGCTCTGCGGCTGCGGCGGCAGGCTCGGGCGAGACAGCGGCGAGAGATGATCAGGCGGCGGCAGATGAGGTCGCGGCGCTGATTGACGCAATTTACGTACAGGAGCGTACGGATGAGACCGACGCGCAGTGCGAAGCGGCAAAGGCCGGCTGGGATGCGCTCACCGACGCGCAGAAGCAGCTGGTAGAGGGCGAGAACGCCGATCCGGATTATTTCGGCAGAGATACCGGCGACGCGTCCGCAGACGATCCGCTCAATGCCGATGATATCGGCGAGAAGGAAATTCTGGTCGTCAGCTTCGGCACCTCGTTCAATGACAGCCGAGTTGCGGACATCGGCGGCATTGAAAAGGCGATTCAGGAGGCAAATCCGGATTGGTCGGTCAGACGCGCGTTTACCGCACAGATCATCATCAACCATGTGCAGGCGCGCGACGGCGAGGCCATTGACAACGTAGAACAGGCGCTGCAGCGCGCAGTGGACAACGGCGTTAAGCAGCTGGTCATCCAGCCGACGCATCTGATGCACGGCGCGGAGTATGACGAGTTGGTAGAGGCAGTCGCCGCATATGAGGACAAGTTCGAGTCGGTAAGCATCGCGGAGCCGCTGCTCGGCGAGGTCGGTGCGGACGCGTCCGTCATCAACGCGGACAAGCAGGCGGTTGCAGAGGCAATCACCGCGCAGGCAGTAGAGGCCGCCGGCTATGACAGCCTGGACGCGGCAGCGCAGGACGGCACGGCATTTGTCTTTATGGGTCACGGCACCTCGCACAATGCAAAGGTAACGTACAGCCAGATGCAGAGCCAGATGAAAGAGCTGGGCTATGACAACGTCTTTATCGGCACCGTCGAGGGCGAGCCGGAGGAGACGGCATGTGAGGCAGTCATGGAGGCTGTCAAGGAAGCAGGCTACAGCAAGGTTGTCCTTCGCCCGCTGATGGTCGTTGCAGGCGATCATGCCAACAATGATATGGCTGGTGACGAGGACGATTCGTGGAAGAGCATGTTTACAGCCTCCGGCGATTTTGACAGCGTGGAGACACAGATTGCTGGTCTGGGCGAGATCGGAACGGTACAGCAGCTGTATGTCGCGCATACGGCGGCGGCTATCGGCTGAGACGAATTGAATCTTGATTTGGGGTTTTGATACGTGAAAAATCGAATGCTAGTAATCTGCGGCGCGGCGGCAATCATGGCCGCGCTGCTCGCCGGCTGCTCTGGCAGTACCGAGCAGGCGGCGCAGGAGAATACAGCCATGACCGGCTCGGCGGCTGTAGAGGAGACCGGCTCGGGCGCCGCTGCGGATACCGCCTCGGGCGCGCAGACGCCGGAGGACGGCGTATATACGGCGAAGTTTAATACGGACAGCAGCATGTTCCATGTCAACGAGGCGGACGACGGAAGAGGAACGCTGACGGTGGAGAACGGCGAGATGACAATTCATGTCTCGCTGGTATCCAAACGCATCGTCAACCTGTACCCGGGCAAGGCAGCGGATGCCGAGAAGGCGGACGCCGCCGCGCTGCTCCAGCCGACGACGGATACTGTGACCTACAGCGACGGTCTGACGGAGGACGTATATGGCTTTGACATTCCGGTTCCGGCGCTGGAGAAGGAATTCGATTTGGCGCTGATCGGCACCGAGGGAAAATGGTATGACCACAAGGTTTCGGTTTCCGATGTGAAACCGGCCGAATAAGTGAAAACGTGCAGGGCGGGGCGATTGCTTCCGCCCTGTCTTTCGATGAAAGGGGAGAGCGCAGTGCATACATATCAAAGGGCGTTGGGCGCGGCGCTGCTGGCGGCGCTGCTGCTGACTGGCTGCGGCAGGCGCGCGGCGCAGCAGGAGGATGGCAGCGGTACGCGCGCGGTAACAGACAGCGCATACGCGCGCGGCAGCGCGGCGGAGGACGTGGCTTCCGAGCCGGTCACAGCGCAGCAGCTCGGTCTGGCGGACGGCGCCTATACGGCGGACGTCTCGCTCTCCGGCGGAACGGGACGCGCACAGGTGCAGTCGCCCGCGCTTCTCGCGATAGAGGACGGCGCGGTGACGGCAACGATTGTGTGGAGCAGCGCAAATTACGATTATATGATTGTAAGCGGCGAAAGATATGAGCCGACGACGCTTTCGCCTGGCTCGACATTTGTCATTCCGGTGGACGGCTTTGACGCGCCGCTTGCGGTGACGGCGGACACGACGGCGATGAGCGAGCCGCATGAAATTGACTATACGCTGACGTTTGACGCGCAGTCTGTAGAGGCGGCGCCATGAGAAAAACGATTGCAATGCTTTTGAGCGCGGCGCTGCTGATGGGCGTACTGACCGCCTGCGGTACGACGAGCGCGCAGGACACCGGCTCTGCCGCCGCAGCGCAGGCCGAGACGGTGCGATGGGATGCGCTGGCGTGCACCGGCTCGATGCCGCTGCAATATGCCACGCAGTTTTCGGCGGACTATTATGAGGGCGGCTATACTGTGCTGTCCATTGCGGAGATCGGCGACTATCTGGTCGTGCCGGAGGGCGCGGCGGTTCCGTCCGGCCTGCCGGAGGGCATGACGGTGCTACAGCAGCCGCTCGACCATATTTATCTCGTCTCGACCTCCGCGATGGATTTGTTCCGCGAGTTGGACGGCATTTCCAGCATCAAGCTGTCCGGCACGGATGCGGACAATTGGTATATCGAGGAAGCCGCGCAGGCGATGCGGGACGGCGAGATACAGTTTGCGGGCAAATACAGCGCGCCGGATTACGAGCTGATTCTGAACAGCGGCTGTGACCTCGCGGTGGAAAATACGATGCTGCTGCACACGCCGGAGGTGCGCGAAAAGCTGGAAAGTCTCGGCATTCCGGTGCTGATCGAGCGATCCAGCTACGAGAGCGATCCGCTCGGACGCATGGAATGGCTCAAGGTGTACGGCGTGCTGCTGGGCAAAACCGAGCAGGCGGAGACGCTGTACGCCGAACAGATCGACGCGCTGCGCGATGTTTTGGGACAGCAGCCGACGGGAAAGACGGTTGCATTTTTCTATATCACAAACAGCGGCGCTGCCAATGTGCGCAAATCCGGCGATTATGTCGCCAAGATGATCGAGATGGCGGGCGGCACGTATATTTTCTCCGATCTGACGGAGGATGACAACGCGCTGTCCACGATGAACATGGACATGGAGACGTTTTACGCTGCAGCAAAGGACGCGGATTACATCATCTATAACAGTACGATTGACGGGGAACTGACCAGCGTCAGTCAGCTGCTGGAAAAGAGCGAGCTGCTGGCAGATTTCAAGGCGGTACAAAACGGCAACGTGTGGTGTACGGAAAAAAGCCTGTTCCAGGGAACGATGGGTCTGGCGGATATGATACGCGACATCCATGCGATTTTGACACAGGACAATCCGGACGGCCTGACCTATCTGCACAGGCTGTCCTGACGGGAGGACGAGATGAAACGACTGCGGATTTATTTGGCGTTTGCGCTGCTGGTGGCGGTGCTGTGCCTGCTGGCGGTGCTCAATCTGCGCATCGGTACGGTGTCGCTGACCGCCGGGCAGATCGGTGACATCCTATTTGGACACGCGGCGGATGAGACGGCGGCACAGATCATCCGTTCCATCCGGCTGCCGCGCCTGCTTGCGGCGATGCTGCTGGGCGGCGCGCTGGCGGTGTCCGGTCTGCTGCTTCAGACCTTTTTTCACAATCCGATCGCCGGCCCGTTTGTACTCGGCATCTCGTCCGGCGCAAAGCTGCTGGTCGCGCTGACGATGATTTTTCTGCTGGGACGAGGTATCGTCATCGGCTCCGGCCTGATGGTGGCGGCGGCATTTGTCGGCTCGATGCTGTCGATGGGCTTTATCCTGCTCATCGCGCGCAGAGTGCGCAGCATGTCGCTGCTCGTGGTCGGCGGCGTCATGATCGGCTATATCTGCTCGGCTATTACGGATATTATCGTGACGTTTGCGGACGATTCCAACATCGTCAACCTGCATAACTGGTCGCTGGGCAGCTTTTCCGGCACATCATGGGACAATGTGCGCGTGATGGCGGGCGTGGTCGCCTTCGGCTTTCTCGCGGCGTTCGCACTGTCCAAGCCGATGGACGCCTATCAGCTGGGAGAGGGCTATGCGCAGAATATGGGCGTCAACCTCAAGGTATTCCGCGTGCAGCTGATTCTGCTTTCCAGCCTGCTGTCCGCCTGTGTGACGGCGTTTGCCGGGCCGATCTCGTTTGTCGGCATCGCCGTGCCGCATCTGATGAAGGGCCTGTTCAAAACGACCAAAATGCTTGTCATGCTGCCCGCCTGCTTTTTGGGCGGCGCGGTATTCTGCCTGTTCTGCGACCTGCTCGCGCGCGTGCTGTTTGCCCCGACGGAGCTGAGCATCAGCTCGGTGACCGCGGTATTCGGCGCACCGGTCGTCATCTGGATGATGCTAAGCCGGAAGGGAGGCGTGCGCCAATGAGTGCGGATTTTGTGCTACATACCGAAGCGCTCACCGTCGGATATAACGGCAAGCCGCTCATTTCCGATATTGAAATCGGCGTCAACCGCGGCGAGATCATGACGCTGATCGGGCCGAACGGCGCGGGCAAATCGACGATACTCAAGAGCCTGACGCGTCAGCTCGCGCTGGTGGGCGGCACGGTGTATCTCGGCAAGCGGTCGCTTGCCGACATGCCGGAAAAGCAGCTGTCGCGCACGCTGTCGCTCGTACTGACCGAACGCATCCGGCCCGAGCTGATGACCTGCTTCGACGTCGTGGCGTCCGGGCGCTATCCGTATACCGGCTGGCTCGGCCTGCTCGGGGAGCACGACCGCGAGGTGGTGCGGCAATCCATGCAGTACGTGCATGCGGAGGAGCTGTCGGAGCTGGATTTTAACTGCATCAGCGACGGACAGCGGCAGCGGGTGCTGCTCGCGCGTGCGCTGTGCCAGCAGCCGGATATTATTGTACTGGATGAGCCGACATCCTTTCTGGATATCCGGCATAAGCTGGAGCTGCTCAGCCTGCTCAAGCGGCTGGCGCTGGAGCAGGGGCTGACTGTCGTGATGTCGCTGCACGAGCTGGATTTAGCGCAGAAGATCTCCGATATCGTTGTCTGCGTGCATGAGCGGCACATCGAGCGGTGCGGCCCGCCGGAGGAGGTATTTACGGCGGATTACATCCATCGCCTGTATGATGTGCAGGGCGGCAGCTACAACGCCGCGTTCGGCAGTCTGGAATTTTCCGCGGCGCAGGGCGAGCCAAAGGTGTTTGTCATCGGCGGCGGCGGCGCGGGCATTCCGCGCTATCGCAGCCTCAACCGCGCGGGGATCCCGTTTGCGGCGGGCGTGCTGCAGAGCAGTGATTTGGACTATCCGGTCGCCAAGGCGCTCGCGTCCCGCGTGATTGAGGAGGACGCGTTTGCGCTGGTCAGCGACGCGCGTGTGCGGCAGGCAATGGACGTTCTGCGCAGCTGCGAGCGGGCGTACTGCCCGCTGATGCAGTTCGGCGCGACGAACGCGGGCAACCGCGCGTTGCTTGACGAGGCGCGGCGACTCGGCATCTTACAAAAAGAGTAAAAAAACGGCTCCCTTCCAAGATGAACGGAAGGGAGCCGCCAGTCTTTATCCTGTTATCATGCGTTTCCGAGATTAGTAGCCGTAGCCGTAGCCATAGCCGTAGCCGTACGGGAAGCTGTAGCTGCCGTCGTCCTGCGTACTCTCGTCGGTGGTGGCCTGCGTATTGGAATCGCCGGCGAGATCCGCCTCGTCGATCAGCGTAATCGTAATGTCCATCGTCTTGCCGGAGCGGTAGATGGTCAATGTCATGCTGTCGCCCGCGCTCATCTCCTGCTTGATGGTGTTGATGTCGTTCATGCAGGTGATGTCTGTGCCGTTTACGCCGGTGATGATGTCACCGGATTTGATGCCCTGCGCCGCCGCATCCGAGTTGGAGTCGACGCCGGAGACCAAAACGCCCTGCGGGACGTCGTAATAGGCCGCGCGCGTCTCGCTGATGTCATAGCCGCTGATGCCGATGGCCGGACGGCCGGTGACATAACCGTAGGCGATCAGCTGGTCAACGATCTCCTTGACCGTGTTGGTCGGGATGGCGAAGCCCATGCCCTCGATCGAAGCGCCGGTGGACGTTGAGCCGCTCAGCTTGGACGAGGTGATGCCGACGACCTGCCCGCTCGCGTTGATGAGCGCGCCGCCGGAGTTGCCCGGATTGATCGCGGTGTCCGTCTGAATCAGGTTCATGACGCGGTCATTGATGGTGACGTTGCGGTTGATGGCGGAGATAAAGCCGCCGGTGAAGCTGTTCTGAAATTCCACGCCGCCCGGCGAGCCGATGGCAAACGCACGGTCGCCCACCTTCAGACTGTCAGAGTCGCCGAATTCCGCCGCAGACAGGCCGGTTTTATCGATTTTGAGTACGGCCAGGTCGGTCTGCTCGTCCGTGCCGATCAGCTCCGCGTCATAGGAGCTGGAGTCGCTGAGAATGACGCTGTATTTGTCCGCGCCCTCCACGACGTGGTTGTTGGTGATGATGTAGCCGTCCTCGCTCATGATGACGCCCGAGCCAGAGCCGGACGTGCCGGTTTGGATGGAATCGACAACGACGGATACGATGGACGGCGATACCTTTTCATAGACTGCGGAATAGCTCGCCATATCCTCACTGCCGTCGCTGATCTGTACGGTGGTCGAATCCGCAGGGATATCCTGACCGCCCGCGCTGCTTGATGCTGCGCTGTCCGCCGACGCGTTTCCGTTTGCAGCGGAGAAGTCGATGCGCGAGACCGCAATGCCGCCGCCAAAGGCGATCACAGCCACCGCCACCAGGCCGACGACCCATTTCCACCGCCCGGAGCCGGGCTTTTTTTGCTTGGGCGGCTTTTTCTGCTTTTTGGCGGCGCCGCTCCATTGGTCATATGCGCCGTCATAGGTGCGGCCCGCGCTGCCGGACGATTCGTTCTCATTGCGCACCGGCGTCTGATATGGCGTGCGCTCGGTGTCCTGCGCGTGGTCGTTTAATGGATTTGTATGCTGATTGAAGTCATCCATGACAGGAACCTCCTCCTTTGTTTCTTGCTACCCATTGTACGGCATAAATATGATGGTTCGTTGTTTGCAATGTTAATATTTTGTGAATGTGTGAATTAATGCAAAAAAGAAGCGCCTCCGCACGAGAAACGGAGGCGCATTTTGTGTCAATTATGTGATAAAATTGCTTATTCTACTGTGACCGATTTGGCGAGATTCCGCGGCTTGTCGACGTCGCAGCCGCGCTCAATCGCCGTATAGTAGGCGAACAGCTGCATCGGGATGACGGTGAGCGACGAGGTGAAGATATCCATCGTGTTCGGGATATAGATGACCTCATCCGCAACGCCTTCGATGTCTGCGCTGCCTTCCTTGACGATGGCGACGACATAGGCGCCGCGCGCCTTGACCTCCTTGACGTTGCTGACCAGCTTTTCATACAGCGGCTCCTGCGTCGCGACAGCGACGACCAACGTACCGTCCTCGATGAGAGAGATGGTGCCGTGCTTGAGCTCGCCCGCGGCATACGCCTCCGAGTGCACATAGGAGATCTCCTTGAGCTTGAGCGAGCTTTCCATGGACGCGCCGTAGTCAATGCCGCGGCCAATGACAAACACATCGTTTTGATGCGCGTGCGCCTTTGCCAGCGCCTTCATCTTTTCCTCACAGCCGAGCAGCTGCTCGAGCTGGTCGGGCAGAACCTCCAGCGCCTCGCGCAGCTTGGGAATAAGCTGCGGACGAATGGTCTGCCGGATTATGCCGAACTTCAGCGCGATCAGATACAGCACGGCAAGCTGCGTAGAATAGCCCTTGGTCGTCGCGACCGCGATCTCAGGGCCGGCCATTGTATACAGCACATCGTCGCTCTCGCGCGCGATGGAGCTGCCGACCGCGTTGACGATGGACAGCACGTGCACATCATTTGCCTTTGCCTCGCGCAGCGCGGCCAGCGTGTCAGCCGTCTCGCCCGACTGGCTGATGGTGATGCACAGGTCGTTGCGCTGCAAAATCGGGCGGCGATAGCGGAACTCAGAGGCGAGGTCGACCTCGACCGGAATGCGCGAGAGCTCCTCGATGACATATTTGCCGACGACGCCCGCGTGCCATGCCGAGCCGCACGCGACAATATGGATGCGGCCGATATTTTTGATCTGTTCGTCGGTCAGGCGGATTTTATCCAGCTGGATGCCGTCCTCCATCATGCGCGAGCCGATGCAGGTGCGCAGGGCGGAAGGCTGTTCCTTGATTTCCTTCATCATGAAATAATCATAGCCGCCCTTTTCCGCCGCGGAGATGTCATATGTCGCGGTAAAGACGTCATGATGCACTGCATTGCGCTGCAGATCGACCATCTCCACCGAGTCCGACTTGATGATCGCGATTTCGTTGTCGTCCAGCAGATAATAGTCGCGCGTGTGCTCAAGAATCGCCGGAATGTCGGACGCGATATAGTTTTCATTCTTGCCAAGACCGATGACCATCGGGCTGTCCTTGCGCACGGCGAGCAGCGTATCCGGATAGTCGCTGCACAGGATGCCGAGCGCGTACGAGCCGCGCAGACGGCCGATGACCTGAATGAGTGTGCCGACCAGATCACCGTTATACAGCCGATCAAACAGCTGCGCGATGACCTCCGTGTCGGTTTCCGAACAGAATACGACGCCCTGCGCCTGCAATTCCTCCTTGAGCGGGATAAAGTTCTCGATGATGCCGTTGTGTACGACCGTGATGCGGCCGCTCATACTGGTATGCGGGTGGGAATTGATGTCGTTCGGCGCGCCGTGCGTCGCCCAGCGCGTATGACCGATGCCGACCGTGCCCGGCAGGCCGCCGGCGGCGTCTACCTTTTCGCGCAGCGTGGCGAGCCGTCCCTGCGACTTGACCGTGCGCACCTTGTCGGAAAATACCGCGATGCCGGCTGAGTCATAGCCGCGGTATTCCAGCTTTTCCAGCCCCTCCAACAGGAAGGGAGCCGCCGGCTCATTGCCGGCATAACCTACGATTCCACACATGATAGAGTACCTCCGAGGTAATATATTATGTACGCTTGCGTTTCATTCTGTTCGCACGGTCGCCCATGCGGTTTGTAGAAACGCCGATACCCGGGTACAGTACGGGCAGGAAGCATCCGCCGAAGATTCGATCACTTCCACCTCGTCAGCTACCCTGCACGGCAGCTCTGGCGCTTTTGTCCGGCTTGCTGAGAGAAAAATCAGCAATGGGTGTCTCCGTGTGCAGCGGTGGTTTAATTGCCTAATTATAGCATAAACCGCCGGACAAAAAAAGGGCAATGATGGACAATTTCTGTGCGGTGCGTACGCGCAGCTTGGCGGATATGGCAACAGAATGCCTGATTTTGCGCGGAACAGCGCGCGTTACGTGATTGTCATTTGACTTTTTGCGCCGCACGGTATACAGTTAAAATGATTTTATCTTGGATTGATGCACGAGGGAGGACGTTATGAGATCAATTGAGCTTCATATTCCCGCACTGGCGCAACCGGAAAACCAGCCGAACTGGCTGCGGCATTTGCGGACGGTCAACCATCACCGCGCGCTGGTGTGCCGGTATTGCTTCCGGCTGGGTCTGTACCGACAGGGTCTGATGCACGACCTGTCCAAATACAGCCCGACCGAATTTGCCGTGGGCGCGAAATACTATCAGGGCTTCCAAAGCCCCAATAACGCGGAGCGCATGCAGCGCGGCTATTCCAGCGCATGGCTGCACCATAAGGGGCGCAACAAGCATCATCTGGAATATTGGATCGACTATTCGCTCGGGGAGGAAAGCCCGCTTGCCGGTATGCGCATGCCGGTGGAATATGTCGCGGAGATGTTCTGCGACCGCGTGGCGGCGAGCCGCACCTATCTGGGCGATGCCTATACCGACGATGCGCCGCTCACGTATTACAGAAAATCCAAAAAGCACTATATCATGCATCCGGACACGCGCGCTCAGCTGGAGGACATGCTGACCATGCTGGCCGAGCGCGGCGAGCGCGCGGCGTTTGCGTATATCCGCGAAAAACTGCTCAAAAATTAGCGCGCATCGCAGGACATTTTTTTCAACTATTTTATCAATTTCGGTGGAAATCCGGCGGTTTATGCGGTATACTATGAGATACTGATTTATTTATTATGCACGATAACTCAAGATACGGCCAAGGAGGGCACGAATGAAGAAGCGTTATCTTATTTTGATTCCGGTCGTCACCTGTCTGGCGATTGCGGCTGCTGCGGTGGGATATCACTATTCCGTCGAGAACAGCAGCACGAAAAAGTTTGAGGATATGGGAAGCGGCGAGATCACGACCATCTCGGTCAACGCGCCGGAGACACGCTCGCAGGCAAGTGAAATTCTGGATACGATGTCGCTGGAGCAGAAGATCTACCAGATGATGTTTGTCACGCCGGAGAGCCTGACGGGCGTTGAGCAGGTTGTACGGGCGGGCGATGCGTCCAAGACCGCGCTGGAGGCAATGCCGGTCGGCGGCATCATCTATTTTTCCAAAAACCTGCAGGATGTTGACCAGACAACAGAGATGCTGAGCAATATGCAGACGTACGCGGCCGGCGCGGGCGCAGGCATTCCGCTGTTTTTAGGCGTCGATGAGGAGGGCGGCGAGGTCGCCCGCGTTGCAAATAAGCTGGGCACCACCAAGTTTGAGGATATGGCGACCTATGGCGCAGAGGGCGACACGGAGAAGGCGTATGAGATCGGCTCGACCATAGCGAGCGACATCAGCGCGCTCGGCTTTAACGTCGATTTCGCACCGGTCGCGGATGTGCTGACCAATGAGAACAATACGGAGATCGGCACGCGCTCGTTTGGCTCTGATCCGGAGGTCGTTTCTGGCATGGTGGAAAATGAGGTCAAGGGTTTGCAGGAAAACGGCGTAATGGCCACGTTGAAGCATTTTCCGGGCCATGGCAGCACCGAGGCGAATTCGCACGACGGCGAATCGATTACCGAGCGCACGCTGGAAGAGATGCGTACGTGCGATCTGCTGCCGTTTGAGGCGGGCATTGAGCAGGACAGCGCGTTCGTGCTCATCTCCCATATGACCGCGACGGATATTTCCGACAAGCCGTGCTCGATGTCGAGCGAGGTCGTCACCGATCTGCTGCGCAGCGAGATGGGCTTCGCCGGCATCGCGATTACCGACAGTCTGGATATGGGCGCGATTACGGATATCTACAGCAACGGCGAAGCGGCGGTACAGGCGATTGCCGCGGGCAACGACATGCTGCTGTGCCCGCCGAGCATTTCGGAGGCATATGACGCGATCGCGGCGGCGATCGAAGAGGGCACGCTCACTGAGGAGCGCATCAATGAAAGCGTGCTGCGCATTTTGCAGATCAAGTTGGAGTATGGCATGACGGTCACTGCGCAGTAAAATAAAGTACATGCAGAGCGGCGTCTCCGATGGGGGACGCCGCTTTTTCGTCCGTGGCGAGGGTGTATAATGTGCGGAGCAGGCGGGAAAACTAACGCACAGAGACTGTGGCAAAATAGACAAAATCAGCAGGCTAAGAATGTGCATTTTGACAAAAGTGCATCAGAAGGAGCGGAACGTCTTGACAGATATCCCAAAAAACGGTAAACTAAAAGACGTAGAATAGAAAAAACAACCAAATAGAGTGGGATAAGGCTGCTGCGGCAGGCAAAACCAAATACGCGAGGGGAAAAAAGTGCCATTTTGTCTCCGATGTATTTGGTGTTTTTATTTTGTGCTGTATCGGCTACAGCGATCCGGCCTTCCCTGCAACCGACAGCGATTTGCCGCAGCCTGCAAACAGTATCCGGACGCGCCGCGTGACGGCCGCCCGGCAAAAAGGAGCTTATGGTAGTATGCAGACATTTCAGTACACGATTCAGGATGCGTTAGGCATTCATGCGCGTCCGGCGGGCGAGCTGGCAAAGCAAGCGAAGCAGTTTTCCAGCACGATTTCCATCGTGAAGAATGGCAAGAAGGCAGATGTGCGCCGCATGATGAGCGTTATGGGTCTAGGCGTCAAGTGCGGCGAGGAGATCACCGTCGAGATCGAGGGTGAGGACGAGGCCGCGGCAGCGCAGGCTGTGAAAGCATTTTTTGAAACAAAGCTGTAAATAAAGAAATCAATCCGGTTGCAACCAGAGAGGGAGGATGTCATATGTATGTAATTCAGGGAAAAGGTGTTTCGACGGGTGTTGCCTGTGGCCCGATTTATTTTTACCGTCGCGGCGGCGGCACGGTTCAAAAGACCGCGGTTGCGGACACGGCGGCAGAGCAGCAGCGATTTGAACAGGCACGCACGACTGCGATGGAGCAGCTGGCCGGCCTGTATGAAAAGGCGCTGGCTGAGGTAGGCGAAGCGGGCGCGGCGCTGTTTGAGGCGCATCAGATGATGCTGGAGGATCTCGATTACATCGACGGCATCAATGATATCATCGCGGGCGAGGGCGTCAACGCGGAGTATGCCGTCGAGCAGGTTGCGGAGCAGTTTGCCGAAATGTTCAAGGCGATGGACGACGCGTACATGCAGGCGCGCGCGGCGGATGTCAAGGATATCTCGACGCGTGTCATCGGCATTTTGTCCGGTGCTGTCGCGGGCGGCATTGATTCGGATGTGCCGGTCATTCTGGCATCGGACGATCTGGCGCCGAGCGAGACGGTACAGCTGGATAAGTCCAAGATCCTCGGCTTTGTCACCTCCGGCGGCTCGGGAAACAGCCATACGGCGATTCTCGCGCGGACGATGGGAATTCCCGCAATCATCGGTGCGGGCGACGCGCTGACCGAGAGCCTGGAGGGCAAGCTGGCATATATCGACGGCTCGACCGGCGAGGTCATCGCAGAGCCGGACGAGGAAACCGCTGACCGCTTGAACAAAAAGCAGGCGAAGGAGCGCGCGCTCAAGAAGATGCTCGAGGAGCTCAAGGGCAAGGAAAACGTTTCGATCGACGGCCGCAAGGTCATGGTTTACTGCAACATCGGCTCACCGGAGGATGTAGACGCGGTTCTGCTCAACGACGGCGGCGGCATTGGCCTGTTCCGTTCGGAATTCTTGTATCTGCAAAACGACGATTATCCGTCGGAGGAGCAGCAGTTCCAGGCGTATAAAACCGTTGCGGAGCGCATGGACGGCAAGCGCGTCATCATTCGCACGCTGGATATCGGCGCGGACAAGCAGGCGGATTATTTCCAGTTGGACAAGGAAGAAAATCCGGCGATGGGTCTGCGCGCGATTCGTATCTGCCTGACCCGTCCGGAGGTCTTTAAGACACAGCTTCGCGCGCTGTACCGCGCATCCGCCTATGGCAAGGTTGCCATTATGTTCCCGATGATCACGTCGGTCTGGGAGGTGCAGGAGATCAAGCGCATCTGCGAGGCGGTCAAAAAGGAGCTGCGCGACGAGGGCATCCCGTTCAATGAAAATGTTGAGTTGGGTATTATGATTGAGACGCCCGCGTCTGTCATGATGTCTGACCGTCTGGCGAAGGAAGTTGACTTCTTCTCCGTCGGCACAAACGATCTGACGCAGTATACACTGGCAGTGGATCGTCAGGGCAACAATCTCGATAAGTTCTTTGACGCGCATCATCCGGCTGTGCTGCGTATGATTAAGATGGCGGCGGATAACGCGCATAAGGCGGGTATCTGGCTGGGTATCTGCGGCGAGCTGGGCGCGGATGTCGAGCTGACTGAGACCTTCCTCGCGATTGGCGTGGATGAGCTGAGCGTATCGCCGGCTTCGGTATTGCCGCTGCGTCAGGCGATCCGTATGACGGATACCACGATCAACGGTGAGAAGATTATCGAAGAGCTGATACAGGGCTAATGTAATGCGCTGACACAGCAAAAGAAGCGGACACATCGTATATACGGCAGGGATGGAATCGTCCCTGCCGTATTTGCGCGCAGCTTCCAAATATGTGGGTGTTGCGTAATGTGTGCAAATACGATATAATAAACGTAAATTGCGCAAAGCATGTGAAGGGATACCGTGCACGCGATGCACAACATCATAATAAATGTAAAAAATGGGAAATGAGGCTTTCACTGGGGAGCCTGTGGCATTCGCAGGAGGTTTTTTGATATGAAGGTAGCGGCGGTGACGACGGAAAATGGCAAGACCATTGCGGACCGCGTTGCAAACGGAACAGAAATATTGATCGTGACAGAGGCGGGCGGCGTTCCGACCGCGAGGGAGCTGGTGCAGATCGGGGACGACGGCATTACCAGCGTGCTGTTTAAGATGGCGTATCAGAACATTGACGTGCTGCTTGCCGGCGAGATCGGCACGGCGCTGCAAAGCACGCTGCGCGTGCTGGGCGTTGAGATGGTGCCGGGCTGTACCGGCGACGCGGTGGAAAACATCGCGGGCTATCTGATGCATGAGGAAATCGGCGATCCGTCCAAGATCGTCGAGCCGGAGGAGGATGAAAACGATCCGATGGCATGTCTGCATGACTGCGCAAAATGTATGGCGAACTGTATTGACAGACCGAAGGACATTCAGGTGCCGCGCGTACAATAGATGAAGCGTATATGTGGTCGGTTTGCGCCGACACCCAGCGGGCGTATGCATCTGGGCAATTTGCTGTGCGCGATGCTGTCATGGCTGTCCGTGCGGGCGGCAGGCGGACGGTATTTGCTGCGCATTGAGGATTTGGACGCGATGCGCTGTCCGCGCGCGCTGGCGGATCAGATCGAGGAGGATCTCAACTGGTTCGGCCTGGATTGGGATGACGGCGGCAGCGGCGGCGGGGACGCGTGGTATCAGAGCAACCGGACAGCGGTGTATGAGCGCTATTTTGCAAAATTGTCCGCGCTGCTCTATCCGTGCTTTTGCAGCAGGGCGCAGCTGCATACGGCGCAGGCGCCGCATCGGGCGGATGGCACGTTTGTCTATGCCGGTACCTGCCGCAGGCTGACGCCCGAGCAGATCGCGCAAAAGCGCAGACAGCGCGCGCCGGCCGCACGTCTCATCGTGCCCGACCGGGAGGTTTCGTTTGTGGACGGCTGTCAGGGTGTGTATACGGAGAACCTCGCGCGCGACTGCGGCGATTTTCTCATTCGGCGATCAGACGGCGTGTTTGGCTATCAGCTCGCCGTCGTTGTCGACGACGCGGAGATGGGCGTCACAGAGGTGGTACGCGGACGCGATTTGCTGGAATCCACGCCGCGGCAGCTGTATTTGTATGAACTTTTGCACCTGACGCCACCGAAGTTTTATCATATCCCGCTGCTGACCGCGCCGGATGGACGGCGGCTGAGCAAACGGGACGGCGATTTGGATCTCGGCGTGCTGCGCGCACGCTTTGGCAGGCCGGAGCCGATTGTCGGCATGCTCGCAAAGGCGGCGGGGCTGCGCCCGACCGCGCAGCCGGTCAGCCTGGCCGATTTGATTGATGATTTTTCATGGGAACGCATTCCCAAGGACGATATTGCACTGCCGCGCGAAATTCTGCCGCAGTAGACATTGAAAGGAGAACAGAGTATGGATCAATTTCGCAGTTTGGCGCACATTGCTGTGCTGACAGAGGATATGGACAAGACGATTGCATTTTATGAGCTGCTGGGCGGCAAATGTACGGCGCGCGACAGCGTGCAAAAGCCGAAGGGCGTCAATTTGCTGGCAATGGTGGATATGGGCGGCTTTTGGCTGGAAATCATTCAGCCGGGCGACGGCACGCCCGTCGTGCCGGGCGGCGTTCTTCCGCATTTTGCCGTTGAGGTAGAGGACCTGCCGGCCTGTGCCGCGCGGCTTAAGGAGCTGGGTGTGGATACGTTCCTGACGGATGCGCCGGTCGAGCTGCCGCAGCTGTTCGGCGGCCTGCGCAACTGGTTTTTCACCGGCCCGAACGGCGAACAGATCGAGCTGATCGAACATTTTGCGTAAATCCGCACAGATTGAGAACGAAATAAAAGCTGCCTTTTTGCCATAATGGTGAAAAGGTGGTTTTTTATGCATATATTTTGGTTTTGCAGCATTTTATTCATTGTATTGCACAAAAATCACGTGATTAATTTGTATAAAACAACCATAAAAATTGCAAAAAAACCTGTGAAACATTGCGCTATCCAAGCCCAAAGGGTTGTGCTACAATCTCCTTGTGAAAGAAAAATGGTAAATTCAGGAGAAATGCAAGTATGATGACCGATATGACAAAGGGCTCGCCCTTTAAGATTCTGCTAAAGTTCGTTGCACCGATGCTGCTCAGTATGGTATTCCAGCAGCTGTACAATCTGGCGGACAGTGTGATTGCCGGACGATTTTTGGGTGTGGATGCGTTGGCGGCGACCGGCGCGGCCTATCCGATCACGATTTTATTTTTGGCAGTTGCAACCGGTGCGAGCGTGGGCTGCTCGGTCGTAATTTCCCAGCTGTTCGGCGCGCATGATCATATACGCATGCGCGGTGCGGTCAATACGGCGGTCATCACACTGATTACGCTGTCGCTCGTGCTGACAGTCGTGGGACAGATCGCGTGCCCGATGCTGATGGAGATCATCAACACGCCGGCGCGCATTTTCGCGCCGACGATGGTCTATCTGCGCATTTATATTTTGGGCCTGCTGTTCCTGTTTTTATATAATACGGCGACGGCGATTTTTAATGGATTGGGCGACAGCCGCACGCCGCTGTATTTTCTGGCGTTTTCGACGACATTTAACGTCGTGCTGGATGTGCTGTTTGTCCGCACGTTTGACATGGGCATCGCCGGCGTCGGCTGGGCGACGCTGATCGCGCAGGGCATTTCCTCTGTGCTGGCTGCCGTTACGCTGATCCGCCGTCTGGCGGGCTTGCCGTGTGACGGCCGTCCGGCGCGCTTTGATGCGCATCTGCTGCGCCGTATGGCGGTGATTGCCATCCCGTCCATTTGTCAGCAGTCGTTTGTTTCGGTCGGCGTGTTCTTTGTGCAGGGGCTGGTCAATGCGCTCGGCGCGTTTACGATCGCGGGCTTCTCAGCGGCGCTCAAGGTGAGCACCTTTGCGCTGATGGTAATGAATTCGCTGCCGAACGCGCTGTCCAGCTATGCGGCGCAGAATATCGGCGCGCAGGACATTGACCGCGTGCGCAGGGGGATGCGCGCGTCGCTCATCATGTCGGAGGTTGTCATCTGCTGTATCATCGGCCTGTTCTTCCTGTGCGGCGATGAGATTTTGAAGCTGTTCCTCGGCGATGACGCGAACGGCTCGGTCATCAATGTCGGCGTGGAATATCTGCTGATCGTCGCGCCGTTCTATCCGTTGGTCGGCCTGAAAAACTGCTGTGACAGCGTACTGCGCGGCGGCGGCGCGATGGGACCGTTTATGGTCACGACGCTGGCCGATTTGGCGCTGCGCGTCATTCTGGCCTATGTGCTCATGCCGCTGCGCGGCTTTGCCGGTATCTGCTATGCATACCCGCTCGGCTGGGTCATCGGCACGACGATTTCGGTATTGTTCTATCTGTCGAATCTTTGGATACCGCGGTATGTCCGTCATGCAAAACGGCGCGGACATGTCATCCGCCCGATCAAGCGCATGGCGCGGGAGCGGTGCGAGATTACGGCACGCGGGGAACGGCGTCATGAGCTGTCAGCGTCAGCGGACAGCGGATTACAAACTCGTCATTTTTGGCGACATGTGCGTCAAAAATGACACCTCTCAGCCCGGAAGTGTGCGAGCGAATGCGCGTGCGCGCACCGGGCTGCATAATCTCGCCCTTTGTCGACAGGCTCAGACCTTGGAATGCATCGTTCCGAGGTCTTTTTCTCTTCTTATGGCAAAGCAGGCTTCTGGGGGAATGTCCTGAGCGGAGGCATGCTGTTAGCTTGAGGCGCGTCCTCTCCTGCATGATTTTACAAAACAATGGCGCTTAAAAGCTCCGCTCCAGCCCTTTTTTGCGGCGGTGCAGCTTGCGCAGCAGGTCGACCGGAACGACGGTGAACGCGAGCGCCGCCACAGCGCACAGCTCAGGCACAGTCAGCGGCGTGGTGCGGAACAGCGCGCCGCCGAAATAGATGAGTGCGAGCTGTACAGCCGTCACTGCCGTCATGATGAGCATAAACAGCGGATTTTTGCCGATGTGTGACAGCAGATTCAGGCGATGTGTGCGCGCGTTGCAGGCGTGGAAGATGCCGCAGAAGATGAACAGCGCGAAAAAAGCCGTGAGAAAACGGATCGGCTCTGCCGCGTAATGGAACAGGCGGCGCAGCGGCTCCAGCCATAAAAACAGCACGCACAGCGCGATGGTGTATGATCCGCTGACAGCCAGCTGGCTTTTCATATAGCGGTTGAGCACCGGTTCGTCACGCTGCTTGGGCGCTTCGCGCATATATTCCGGAAGAGGCGGCTCGCCGGAGAACGCCAGACCGGCCAGAGTGTCCATAATCAGATTGATCCACAGCATCTGCATGACCGTCACCGGCGTGTCGATGCCGATGAGCGGGCCTGCAATGGAGACGCCTACTGCACAGAAGTTCATCGTCAACTGAAAGACGAGGAATTTGCGGATGCTCTTAAAAATGGTGCGTCCGTACAGCACAGCGCGGGCGACGGACGCGAGGTTGTCATCTGTGATGACGATATCACCTGCCTCGCGCGCAACGGCGGTGCCGCTGCCCATGGAAAACCCGACGTCCGCCAGCTTGAGCGCGGGCGCGTCGTTGACGCCGTCCCCTGTCATACCCGCGACCAGACCGGCGCGCTGCGCGCATTGTATCAGCCGTACCTTATCTGACGGCATGGCGCGCGCCACAACCGCCAGCTGCGGCAACTGCCGCGCCAGCTCGGTGTCATCCCATTCTGCGATCGTGCTTCGGTCGACGACAACGGGATGCTGGTCGCACAGCAAGCCGCTCTGCTGCGCAATGGCGCGCGCGGTGTCCGGATGATCGCCGGTCAGCATGACCGTGTGGATACCGGCCTGTGTCAGCTGCCATACGGTCTGCGGCGTCTCATGCCGCATCGGGTCGCGCAGGGCGACAAGCGCGGTGAAGATCAGCTCTGGCAGCGGCTCGTCTGCCGTGACGCGCTGTCCGGTATATGCCATGGCGAGCACGCGCGCCCCATCCGCGGTCTGTTCGCGCAGCAGCCTGCGCAGCACAGCCGGCTGCAGCGGGAGCAGTCTGCCGTCCGCGGCGAGATAAAGCGTGCAGTGCGGCAGCAGGATTTCCGGCGCGCCGCGCACCAGAGTCTGTCCATGTGCGGTCAGGCGCACGGCGGCATATTTGTTGACGGAATCAAACGGGACGCGGTCGCGCGTCAGCTCGGTCGGCTCGACCGACATGACAGCCATCGCCGCACGCAGCAGGGCGCGGTCGGTCGCGTTGCCGCCGGTCACGCCGCTTGCCGTGCGCTTCGCGCCGGAGTTGCAGAAGCAGTCGCTGCACACCGTCTGATACAGTGAAGGAGCCTGCGTACGCAGCGCGTCAAAGCTGTCAAACCGCGTGCCGTCGCCCGAAAAGACCAGCTGTGCCGTCATCTGGCCGGTGGTCAGCGTGCCGGTTTTGTCCGTGAACAGGATGTTCATGCTGCCTGCTGTTTCGATTCCGGTCAGGCGGCGCACCAGTACATGGTCGCGCGTCATGCGCACCATATTGGAGGACAGCACGACGGTAATCATCATGGGCAGTCCCTCCGGTACGGCGACGACCAGCACGGTGACGGCAAGCGTAACCGCGTGCAGCACATGCTGGGCGATGACAGCCGCGCCCTGTGACAGGCCGTTCTGCACGATGAGCGACAAAAACAGGTCGGAGGCCGCGACGAGCAGCGCAGCTGCCATGCCCAGCCGGCTGATCAGTGCGGCGAGCGCTTCCAGACGCACATGCAGTGGACTTTGCCGCGTTTCCTCCTGTATCTGCGCCGCCATGCCGCCGTATACCGTGCGCGTGCCGACCGCGTTGACCTCCATGACACCCTCGCCGGACAGCACGACGCTGCCGCGCAGCAGTTGGCGGCAGCGCGCCTCCGCCTGCCGGGCATCACACGTGACGCTACGGCTCTCGCCGGTCAGGGCGGACGCGTCGATTTCCAGCGTTCCTTCACGCAGCAGGCCGTCCGCCGGGACGCGCTCTCCGGCCTGTAGCAGCACAAGATCGCCGCACACGACGCCGTCAGCCGGTATGACCTCTGTTGCGCCGCCATTGCGCCGCACGCGGCACGCCACGCGAGCCGCTTCCTCCTGCATGCGGCGAAATGCCGCGTCGCTTCCATATTCCGACAGCGCGGAGACAAACGTCGCGAGGAACACCGCCACGGCAATGCCGGCTGTTTCAAACCACGGCGCGCCGCGCAGCAGGAAAAACACATTGATGGCGAGCGCGATGAGCAAAATACGGATGATCGGGTCGGCAAAGCCGGACAAAAAGCGGGTGAACAGGCTGTCTCCGGCCTGCTTTTCCAGACAGTTTGCGCCGTGCTTCTGGCGGGACAGCCGAACCTCCTCCGTGCTCAGTCCACCGGTTCCGGTCATTGCATCCCCTCCTTTTTGTCTATCTTATGCGGACAAGGCGGGGAAAATGTCCGAGAAAGCACACAGCGGGTTTGCTGACAGTAAAATACAGAAAAATACAAAAACCCCTTGCGCGTATCGCGTCAGATGTCGTATCATGTAGACAGCGAGAATGAGAGAAGGTGTGGTCTATGACGGAATATGAACGCCTGCGTGCACAGCGACGGCGCAAGCTGGAGCGGGAACGGCGCAGAAAAAAGCGCATGAGACGACGCGTGACGCTTGTCGTCGTGTGTGCGCTCATCCTGCTCGCACTGCTGGTGACGGGCATCCGCATGGCGGTGCATGCCGTGCAGGATTATATCG
Source organism: uncultured Butyricicoccus sp. (assembly GCA_964513445.1). Lineage (GTDB taxonomy): Bacteria > Bacillota > Clostridia > Oscillospirales > Butyricicoccaceae > Butyricicoccus_A. Next base: position 31,685 of record CAZEMM010000004.1, read on the forward strand.
AAAACCGCCCTGAGGTCTATGAGCCGGCGAGCGTCTCGCTGGTTGCGGTGGGAGACAATCTGATCCACAACACGCTGTATATGGATGCGGAAAAGAGCAACGGCGCATATGATTTCACGCCGTTTTATGAGGATATTAAGCCATATATTCAGGAGGCGGATATCGCGGTTGTCAATCAGGAATCGCCGTTGGGAACGGGAGAGGCGTCCGGCTATCCCGACTTCAACACGCCGCAGGAATGCGGCGATGCGCTGGTGAGCACGGGCTTTGACGTCATCGGGCACGCGAACAATCATGCGCTGGACAGCGGCGCGGACGCGCTGATCGACACGATGGATTTCTGGGATGAATATGCCGGCCAGGGTGTGATCCGCGTTGGCCTTGCGCGCAGCGCAGAGGATCGCGCCAAGGTGCGCTATGTCGAGAAAAATGGCCTGAAAATCGGCTTTTTGGCGTATACCTATGGGTTAAACGACCATTCGCTGCCGGATGACAACCCGGATCTGGTGTCGCTGATTGATGAGGACACGATCGCGCGCGAGATTGCCGCCGTGCGCGCGGAATGTGACGCGGTCGTCGTGCTCATGCACTGGGGCGAGGAATATGACGAGAGCGAAAACAATGAGCAGCGCAGGCTGGCAAAGCTGCTGACGCAAAACGGCGCGACGCTGATTATCGGCTCGCATCCGCACGTTGGCCAGCCGGCTAAATGGGTTGAGTCGGAAAACGGCAACCGCGCGTACTGCGTCTATTCGCTGGGCAATTTCATCTCCGCGCAGGAGAGTGCCGAAACGATAACAGAGGGCATGCTGCAGGTGACGCTGACGCGCGACGAGACGGGCGAGGTGCGCGTGCAGAATCCCGGCATTATGCCGATGGTGTGCTATTATACCTCCGGCTCCGGCGGCGAGGGCTTCCGCGTGCTGCCGTTGGACGACTACACCGACAGCATGGCAAAGCTGCACGCGCTGGCGGATGAGGCGGATGTCTCACCGGAGCGGCTGCGTGAGATCGCGGAAGACGCGTTTGGAGACGCGCTGATCGAGAAAACCATTCCGGTTTCCTACGACGAGACGGGCGGCGTCTATACCTCTGCGGAACAGGAGACGTAGCGCATACCCACGGATTAACAGTATATGGGAAAAGAAGGATGCCGCCGTGTCTGAGCTTGCGCACAGATGCGGCGGCGTTTGGTTGAAATCTATAAAAAATAGAAGTGCGGTTTGGATGTTGTGCCGAAAAAAGCGTCGAGACGACAAAGCGATTGACTTTTTTGCCGCAAGGTGCTATACTAAGTCACAGTAAAAAGCTGTTGGAATGTTACCGGTCAGGCGGGCTTAACCAACTCTGTGCAGACGAAAGTATTATGCTGTATGGAGGTGGTTATTTTTTTTCTGATTCTGATGTGCATGCGGAAGGGGCAGAGTTCGTTGAGAATAAAAAAAGTCATCAATAACAACATCCTCTGCACCATTGATGAAAAGGGAAATGAGATGATTGTGACCGGGCGCGGCATCGGCTTTCAGCGGCACCGCGGCGAGCGCATCGACCCGTCCCTGATTGAGCGGATCTACCGCATGGAGAACAGACAGGAGCAGCAAAAGCTGCGTGAGCTGGTTGACCAGATTCCGCTGGAGCATTTGCAGCTGACCGAACAGCTGATCGCCTATTTCCGCACGCAGATCACGCAGCAGCTGAATGAATCACTGCTCATTACGCTGTCCGACCACATCAGCTTCGCCATTCAGCGCATGCGGGACGGCATCGAATTTCATAATCCGCTCAAGGGTGCGGTCATGTGCTATTACCCGATGGAATATCACCTGGGTCAGTATTGTCTGGAGGAGATCGACCGGCAGCTCGGCGTGCGTCTGCATGAGGATGAGGCGGCGTTTATCGCACTGCATATCGTCAATGCGGAGCTGAACACCCAAATGAGCGAGATGTATGATATCACCCGGCTCATTGACGGCAGCGTAGCGGTTGTCGAACGGTTTTATGGGCGCAAATTCGAACGTAATTCGCTGGACTTCAGCCGCTTTGTCGTGCATTTGCGTTATTTTGCGCAGCGCCTGTTTCAGGGCAAGACGATGCCGGACACGGCAGACGAGGCGGACGAGGCGTTTCGCCGGATGATCTCGCGCAGCTGCAAGCAGCATTACGCGTGCGCCAGGCGCATCGGCGCATTTATTGGGGAGACGTATCACAGGCAGCTCTCTGAAGAGGAGCTGACCTATCTGACCATCCATCTTAAACGCATCAACATGGGTGGCGCAAAATGATTATTCCTGCACATGGACGCAGGGCATTGGGATAGTGACCGTTCGGCGGGCTAAACCCATATCAGACATGCGGGACACGTGCGGCATGTTTGGTGTGGGTTTTTTTAATACAGGCGTATCTGGCAGATATCGCCCGGCTGTAACGCGAGGTGTGCGCAGCCGCGCAGCACAGCGATCAGCCCACAATAACATTGAAATGGGAGGAATTCGATGAAAGACAAGATTTTTGGCGTTTTGCAGCGTGTCGGACGCTCGTTCATGCTTCCGATCGCACTGCTCCCGGTAGCCGGCCTGCTGCTGGGCATCGGCAGCTCGTTTACCAACGAGACGATGCTCGAGGCGTATAACCTGACCGGCGTCATCTATCCGGGCAGTATTTTGTACACAATTCTCGATATTATGAACAAGTGCGGCAGCGCGATCTTTAACAATCTGGCTCTGCTGTTCGCCATGGGTGTCGCCATCGGTATGGCGAAAAAGGAAAAAGAGGTCGCGGCGCTGTCCGGCGCGATTGCGTACCTCGTTATGAACACCGCGATCTCCGCGATGATTGACGCAAAGGGCGGCGTGGACGCGATGGCGGCCAACTCGACGACGTCGGTACTCGGTATCACGACGCTGCAAATGGGCGTGTTCGGCGGTATTATTGTCGGCCTGGGCGTCGCTGCGCTGCACAATCGGTTTTATAAAATCCAGCTGCCGCAGGTGCTGTCGTTCTTTGGCGGTACGCGCTTTGTACCGATCGTGTCCACCGCGGTTTATCTGGTTGTCGGCATTGTGATGTTCTTCTTCTGGCCGATTGTACAGACGGGCATTGCCGCACTGGGCAATCTGGTTATTCACTCCGGCTACATTGGCACATGGATTTATGGCATTTTGGAGCGCGCGCTCATTCCGTTCGGCCTGCATCATGTATTCTATATGCCGTTCTGGCAGACGGCGGTCGGCGGCACGGCGGTGATCGACGGCGTGACCGTTCAGGGCGCGCAGAATATCTTCTTCGCAGAGCTGGCATCCAAGTCCACGAAGGTATTCTCCGTTTCCGCGACCCGTTTTATGGCAGGTAAATTCCCGCTGATGATCTTTGGTCTGCCGGGCGCAGCGCTCGCGATGTATCGGACGGCACGTCCGGAAAAGCGCAAGGTTGTCGGCAGCCTGCTGCTCTCCGCAGCGCTCACCTCGATGCTGACCGGTATCACCGAGCCGCTCGAGTTCACCTTCCTGTTCGTCGCACCGCTGATGTACGCGGTACACTGTGTCTATGCGGGCCTGTCCTATATGCTCATGCACATCCTGAATGTTGGCGTCGGCATGACGTTCTCCGGCGGCCTCATTGACCTGACGCTGTTTGGCATTATGCAGGGAAATGCAAAGACGCATTGGATTTGGATTCCGATTGTCGGCGTCGCGTACTTCTTCCTGTATTACTTCACGTTCACGACAATGATCCGAAAGATGGACCTCAAGACGCCCGGACGCGAGCCGGATACGGAGGAGCCCAAGCTGTTTACGCGCACCGACTTTAAGGAAAAGACCGGTATTGGTCCGGACGGCTCCGCTCCGGCGGGCGGCTATTCCGATCCGACCTCCGCGATGATTTTACAGGGTCTGGGCGGCAAGGCGAATCTGTCCGATGTCGACTGCTGCGCGACCCGTCTGCGCGTGACGGTCATTGACGCGGCGAAGGTATCCGACGCCATGCTCAAGCAATCAGGCGCGTCCGGCGTAGTTCACAAGGGCGACGGCGTGCAGGTTATCTATGGCCCGCAGGTCTCGGTCATCAAGTCCAATCTGGTTGATTTTATGGAGACGCCCGAGGCCAGCCGCATCGGACTGGATGAGGCGGCTCCGGAAGAAGCAGCACCTGCGGCGCCCGCGGCTTCTGCGAAAAAGACGCTGCCGGATGAGACGTTTGGCGCGCATATGAACGGGCATATGGTGCTGATGGCGGAGGTCGAGGATGAAGCGTTTGCCTCCTGCGCAATGGGTGACGGCGTGGCGATCATTCCGAGCGAGGGCAAGCTGTATGCCCCGGCAGACGGCGTGATCGAGACGGTATTCCCGACCAAGCACGCCATCGGCATGACAACAGCAGGCGGTGCGGAGCTGCTGATGCACATCGGCATTGACACCGTCAAGCTGAACGGCAAGTTCTTTGAAACGCACGTGGAGCCGGAGCAGCAGGTCAAGAAGGGCGATCTGCTGGTATCGTTTGATATCGACGCCATCCGGCAGGCGGGCTATCCGGTGACAACGCCGCTCATCGTCTGCAATACGGAGGAATATTCCGCCGTCAGACAGCTGACGACCGGTGAGGTCAAGGCCGGACAGGATCTGCTGTTCGTGCAGGGCTGAGCATTCCGCTCTTATTCTTTTCTGTATTCCCAATTGGAAACGGCGCGCTGCGGGTACATTTCATGCCCTGCGGCGCGCCGCCGTTTTTTGCAGAAATAGAACAGGCAGACGGTCTCCCATCTGCCTGCGTGTGTTACTTGGTTGTGTTACTTGATCCTGATAACCTGATCACGTCCCGGGCCTACGCCGAGCAGGCGAACCGGGCATTCCATGATGCGCTCGAGCGCATGAATATAATCCTGTACCGTCTGCGGCAGCTCGTCAAAGCGCTTGCAGCCGGTGATGTCCTCGGTGAAGCCGTCAAATTCCTCATAGATTGGCTTGCAGTCCGCAAGGTCTGCAAAGTTTGCAGGAAATTCCGTGATGCGCTCGCCCCTGAAGTCGTACGCGACGCAGACCTTCAGCTTGGGCAGGCCGCACAGCGGGTCGATCTTGTTGATGACCATTTCGGTCAGGCCGTTGACACGAACCGCGTAGCGCGCGATGACCGCGTCAAACCAGCCGGTACGTCTCGGGCGCTTGGTGACCGTGCCGTATTCAAAACCCGCATCGCGGATGTAATCGCCCGTCTCATCAAACAGCTCGGTCGGGAACGGCCCCTTGCCGACGCGCGTGGTGTAGCTCTTGCAGATGCCGATAATCTCATCAATCGCCGTCGGGCCGACACCGGAGCCGATGCAGCAGCCGCCGGAAACCGGATGCGATGAGGTGACGTACGGATAGGTGCCCATATCCAGATCGAGCAGTGTGCCCTGCGCGCCCTCAAACAACACCTGCTTGCCTGCCTTGATGGCGTTATAGGTGAGAACCGAGGTGTCGCATACATGGCTTCTCAGACGGTCGGCATACGGCTTGTACTCCTCGAGCACCGCCTTGATGTCAATCGGCTCGCCGCCGTATACGCCGACGATGACCTTGTTTTTGCGTGCGCATGCCTCCGTCATGACCGCCTCAAAGCGCGCGGGATCGACAAAATCATGCATACGCACGCCAATGCGCTCGGATTTGTCCATATAGGTCGGGCCGATGCCCTTCTTGGTGGTGCCGATGTCATCGCCGCCGCGCGCCTTTTCACTCAGCGCGTCCAGCTCGAGATGCCACGGCAAGATGCAGTGTGCGCGCGCGTCGATGAACAGCTTGTCCGTCGAAATGCCGCGCGCGTTCAGGCCGTCCATTTCTCCGAGAATGGATTTGGGATTGACCACAACGCCCGGCCCGATGACGTTGGTGCAGTCCGGATACAGAATACCGGACGGGATCAGCTGTAATTTATAGGATTCGTCGCCAACAACGACCGTATGGCCCGCATTGTTGCCGCCCTGCGAACGGACGACCAGATCGGCCTGCGAAGCAAAGATATCAATATATTTACCCTTTCCTTCGTCGCCCCACTGAGCGCCCAAGACAATTTTGCCCGGCATATATAATAGCCCCTTTCAGATGGTTTCGGAGCGGAGTTCTCCGCTCCGTCAAACAAAGTACATCTGTATTATAGCATCTTTATCGCGCTGATACAATGATGAAATGATACCATATTGCCGGAGTGGTTGTTTTTCACGCGTCCGTGTGATAAGATACGGATGAAAAGGAGAACGATACCGATATGATACATTATCTCGATCACGCGGCGACAACGGCGGTTTTGCCGGAGGCCGCGGCAATTGCAGCGCAGGTGATGACCGAGCAGTTTGGCAATCCGTCCAGTGTGCATAAAATGGGCATCGCGGCGTCGGGCATTCTGGAGCAGGCGCGGCGGCAGGTGGCGGCGATTTTAAACGCCGACCCGTCGGAAATTACGTTCACCTCCTGCGGTACGGAATCGACCGCCACGGCGATCTACGGGGCGTGCCGCCGCAAGGGGCGCGGCAGACATATCATCACGACGGCCATCGAGCATTCCGCAACGCTCAATACCGTCAAGCAGCTGGAGCAGGATGGCTTTGCCGTCACCTATTTGCAGCCGGATGCGGACGGACATATTTCCGTAGACGATCTGCGCGCCGCCATCCGGCCGGATACCGCGCTTTTCACCTGCATGCTGTGCAACAATGAGGTGGGCACGGTGCTGCCGGTAGAAGCGTTTGGAAAGATACTCAAAAAAAGAGCGCCGGACGCGTTATTTCACATTGACGCAGTGCAGGGGCTTGCGCGCATTCCGATTAGGCCGAAGGCGTGGCACGCGGATTTCATCAGCGTCAGCGGTCATAAGATCGGCGCGCCCAAGGGCGTCGGCGCGCTGTATATCCGCAAGGGGGTGCACATTGCCCCGCTCATGCTGGGCGGCGGACAGGAGCGCGGGCTGCGTCCCGGCACCGAGGCGGTGCCAAATATCGCGGCGTTTGGCGAGGCGTGCCGCCTTGCGCTGGCGCGTATGGAGCAGAATTACCGCACCGTGGAGATGCTGTGCGCGCTGCTGGAGGACGGCATTGTCGCGCGCTTCCCGTGGGCAGTGCACAACGGCGCGCATGATGTGCCGCATGTAGTCAATCTCTCGTTCCCGGGCTGCAAGAGCGAGGTGCTGCTGCGCGTGCTGGAGATGCATGACGTCTTTGTCTCGTCCGGCTCCGCCTGCGCCAGAGGAAAGGCCAGCCATGTGCTCGCCGCGATGAAGCTCGACCATGCGCGCATCGACAGCGCGCTGCGCATCAGCTTTTCACCGACCAACACGCCGGAGGACGTCGAGGCGCTGCTGGACGCGCTGGAGGAGGGCGTCCAGCGCCTGCGGCGGGAATGAAAGCCGTATTGCAATGAAGCGCATCTGCCGCACAGACAGGTGCGCTTTCTGTTGCAAACCGGCATCCGCTGTGCTAAGATAACACCAACGATAAAATCAGATGAGGGTTTTTGATATGCAGGAAGTTTTACTATTAAAGCTGGGCGAGATTGTGCTCAAGGGCCTCAATCGCCGGCGATTTGAGAGCCGTTTGATCGCCAATCTGCGCCGCCGGCTGGAAAAGGTCGGCAAGTGCAGCGTCTATACGATGCAGTCCACCATCTATGTCGAGCCGGCGGACGGTGTGGATATGGATGAGGTGCTCGAGGCGGTGCACAACGTCTTTGGCATCGCGGCGATCTGCCGCGCGGCGGTATGTGAGAAGAATATGGACGCCATCTGGCAGACGGTCAACACCTATCTCGCTGACGAGCTGGAGAGCGTGCATCGGTTCAAGGTCGAGGCGAAGCGCTCGGATAAAAAATTCCCGCTCAATTCCATCCAGATCTGTCAGCAGATCGGCGGCGATCTCGACGACAAATACGACAACCTGACGCCGGATATGCACACGCCGGAGCTGCGTGTGACGATTGAGATTCGCGATAAGGCCGCGTATGTACACGCAGGGAAGATGCCCGGCCCGGGCGGTATGCCGGTCGGCACAAACGGCAAGGCGGCGCTGCTGCTCTCCGGCGGCATTGATTCGCCGGTTGCGGGCTATATGATGACAAAGCGCGGCCTGGAGCTGTGCGCCGTGCACTTTTTCAGCTATCCGTACACCTCGGAGCGCGCAAAGGAAAAAGTGCTGGAGCTTGCGGAGCAGCTGACGCATTATGCCGGACGCATAGAGGTCTATATTGTACCGTTCACCAAAATTCAGGAGGCCATCCGTGACAGCTGTCCGGAGGATATGTTTACGCTCATCATGCGCCGCTTTATGATGCGGCTGGCACAGGCGGTCGCGCAGCAGCATGAGGCGGGCGCGCTGATTACCGGCGAGAGCCTGGGACAGGTCGCCTCGCAGACGATGGAGGCGATGAACGTCACCGGTGCGGTATGCACGCTGCCGGTATTCCGTCCGGTTATCGGCATGGATAAGGAGGAAATCGTGCGTATTTCGCGCAAAATCGGCACATTTGAGACATCTATCCTGCCGTATGAGGATTGCTGCACGGTATTCACGCCGAAGCATCCGATGACCCGTCCGAAGAAATACCGCGTGGAGGAGGCGGAGCGTGTGCTGGATGTGGACGCGCTGGTTGCTGAGGCGTTGGCCGGAGTGGAGTGCGTGACGTTGTAACTGAAAATTGCATCAAATGAGACAGTGTTGGAGGGCTTTACTCTCTGACACTGTTTTTGTACGTCTCACCTATTGGTCGGACTTCGTTGTTGAAATGTATCTATATTGTTCCGTTATTGTTTTTGACTTCCATATGCGACAGTTTTATAACAAGAATCATAAAAAATGACACAAGTGTGGTATCGTCGAATGCGGCAAGACGTCTGTACGCGTTTTCTGCATTCGACGAACACATGGAGAAGGAGGAGGAGCAATATGTTGCAGACCAGTTTATTTAAGCGCACGATATGTGCTGCGATGGTGCTGACGCTGCTGTGCGGCGGGACGCTGGCACACGCGGAGGACTCGTATCAGACGGAAGATGCCACGGAGACGACAGCTGAGGAGACTGCGCAGAGCACATCTCAGGCGGAGGATGCCACGGAGACGACGGCGGAGGAGACTGCGCAGAGCACATCTCAGACGGAGGATACTGCGGATTCGGCGGCTGAGGAGGAGGTTATAGCAGACGTAACGGAGGAATTTAAGGAGACCTCAGTCAGCAAGACGGTCACTGCAACATCTGCGCTGAATGTCCGCAAGGGTCCGGGCACGAGCTATTCCGTCATCGGTTCTCTCAAGAAGAACGGCAAGGCGGAGGTTGTCGCGGAGTCGGGAAGCTGGTATAAGATCAAGTACGGTTCGGGCTATGGCTATATCAGCAAGAAATACACCAAGGACGCGACGGAATCGTCCGAGACAACGGTCAGCAAGACGGTCACCGCAACATCTGCGCTGAACGTCCGCAAGGGTCCGGGCACGAGCTATTCCGTCATCGGTTCGCTCAAGAAGAACGGCAAGGCGGAGGTCGTCGCGGAGTCGGGAAGCTGGTATAAGATCAAGTACGGCTCGGGCTACGGTTACATCAGCAAGAAATACACCAAGGACGCATAAGGCGCGGCAGAAGGGGAACATACGGTGTGAAGGAACAGGCCGCCGCGGAAACCGTCCGGCAGCTTGTTGAGGGATGACATAACAGCAAAAACGGCGTCGGATTTTGCGCGTTTCCGGCGCCGTTTTTGCGTCGATTTTCGGCCTTGCCGCCGCGCAGCGAAGGACGGAGATTTTAGTCAAAAAATGAGTAAAATTTCGCAAAATATCGAGGATTACACGGTGAAAACAGTCAAAAAAACTATCCGTCGCAGGTTGTTGCTGAAATGTAATTGATTAGTTGTTGAATTGTATCCAAACTGTACCGGGTTTGTTTTTGAATTTGCCGGAGACCGGGACTATAATATAAGTAGAAATGAAAGGAGGCGTTCCCTATGTTGAAAGGTAAAATGATGAAGCGCGCGGTTGGTATGACTGCGGTACTGTCATTGCTGTGCACCAGCGCATTTGCGGCGGATGCGGGCGAAATTGTGCGCGAGGGAACCCTCGCGACCTACAACCCGCCGGACGGAACATATGCGCATAGCATGGAGTGGGACGACGGCACACAGAGCGACGAGCCGGAAGCGATCATAGTGGAGACGCCGGCAGAGAGCGTTTACGCTGGAGATACGGCGGACGCGGCTACCGCATCGAGCAAACCAGAGCAGGGAGACAGCACGGAGCAGGCGGTCAGCAAAACGGTCATCGTATCGGTCGACGCACTCAGCGTGCGCACGATCGCGGATGTATCCGGCGTGGAGATCGGCAAGGTCTATATGGACGATACGGTGCAGGTCGTCGCGGAGACTGGAAGCTGGTACAAGATCCGCTTTGACGGCGGCTATGGATATATCTGCAAGCGGTATACGTTTGAGGACGACGCGGAGGCGCCTGCCAATCCGGAAGAGCCGGCAGGCGACAATGTCGAAGCGGGCGACGTCAATCCGGCGGAGCTGGAGCCGTCCTCCATGGACATCACGACGGACACGCAGGCGGAAGTCGAGGCGGTTGTAACCGAGCCGGATGAGACGGAAGTGTCGGCAAAGCGTGCGGCAACGACCGCGCAGAGCGATACCATCGTCATGCGGAAGGCATCGGACAGCTCGCTGCTGAAAGGCATCAGCGAGGCATGCTGCGGTGCGCGCGACGGAATGGACGCGGTGTCCGCGCGCTGGTATGAGCTGACAGAGTCGGATTGAATGTCGGCGGGGACTGTGCTAAAATAACAGCACAGACATCGTTCACTTTTTCTGTAGACCGGGACGGACAGTGGAGCGCTGCCCGTCCTTTTTTTGTGTTCAGATAACAAGGAGGAACAACATGAGAGCGGAATTGATCGCAGTGGGTACCGAGCTGCTGCTCGGCGATATTGTCAACACCGATGCGCAGGTGATTGCGCGCGGGCTGGATGAGCTGGGCATCGATGTATTTTACCAGACCGTTGTGGGCGACAATCTGGACAGACTGCGCGCGGTGCTGGATATCGCGCGGAAGCGGTCGGATCTGATTATCACGACGGGGGGCCTTGGGCCGACGCTGGATGATCTGACGCGCGAGACCATCGCTGACGCGTTTGGCAAGCCGCTCGTGCTGCACGAGCCGTCGCTTGCGCGCATCAGGGCGTTTTTTGACCGCACCGGCCGCACGATGACGGATAACAACATCAAGCAGGCCATGCTGCCCGAGGGCTGCACCGTGCTGCCCAACGACTGGGGCACTGCGCCCGGCTGCGCGTTTGAGGCGGACGGCATCCATGTGCTCATGCTGCCCGGCCCGCCGCGCGAGTGCACGCCGCTGTTCCGCACGGCCGGTATGGAGTATCTGTCGCGGCTTGCGGGCGGCGTGATCGTTTCGCACAGCATTCATATGTTTGGCATCGGGGAATCTGCAATGGAGGATCGGCTGCATGACCTGATGGCGCGCGGCAGCAATCCGACGCTTGCGCCGTATGCAAAGGACGGAGAGTGCCTCGTGCGCGTCACGGCAAAGGCGTCGGATGCACAGGAAGCGGAACGGCTGCTCGCGCCCGCTGTGCGGCAGGTGTGTGAACGACTGGGCGAGTTTGTCTATGGCATTGACGTTGGCAGCCTGGAGCAGGCGGCGGCGCAGGCGCTGACGGCGCGCGGCATGACGCTGTCGGTCGCGGAGAGCTGCACGGGCGGCCTGCTGTCCAAGCGTATTACGGACATTGCGGGCGCGTCGAAATTTTACAGGGGCGGCATCTGCACCTACTGCAATGAAATCAAGCAGAAAATGCTCGGCGTCAAACAGTGCACGCTGGACACGTATACGGCGGTCTCGGTGCAGACGGCGGAGGAAATGGCGCGCGGCTGCGCGCAGCGCTTCGATACGGATATCGGCGTCGGCATCACGGGCTATGCCGGACCGGACGGCGGGGAGGACGGCACGCCGGCGGGCACCGTTCACATCGGCATTTGCGTGCGCGGCCAGACGCAGGTGCGCACCATCTGTTCGCCCAGAGGACGCGAGCGGGCGCGCTGGGATGCCGCAAATCAGGCGTTATATTTGATTTTACAGGCTGCCCGGCTGTGAGTCGGGTCGCCGCGGCAGCTGCGGCAGAATGTTTTGCTGTGAAAATTGTATAAAATTCCACATTTTTTCTGGACTTGTTGCGGCAAATGTTGTATAATATTCCTACAAATAGCGAAGGCCGTTTGAAGAAGTTTAACGGAAAGCACAAAATCCCCCGAAAAAACTGCGTTTTTTTCGGTATTTCTCATGTTCTGGCGCATTCCACGAGGGGAGAGGAACGATATGCCAAAGAAGGAGCGCGGGCGAACGCTCGCGGAGCACGTGTGCCGCTTTCACGAGGGAACCGAAGACCGTGCGTGGGAATGGCTGGGTGCGCATGCGGAAAGCCGCGACGGACAGGAGGGCACCTGCTTTCGCGTCTGGGCGCCTGCGGCGCGCGACGTATCGGTTATCAGTGAATCCAACGGTTGGCTGCGCGATCTGGGTGTGATGCGCCGCATGGACGACGACCCGTCCGTGTGGGAATGCTTTTTGCCGGATGTGCATCGCTATGACGCCTATAAATATTCTATCCGCACGGCGGATGGCGATATTATAGAGAAGGCAGATCCGTTTGCGTTTCACGCGGAGATGCGGCCGCACAATGCCTCCAAGGTATACGGCCTCGGGCGGTATGAGTGGCATGACCGCACATGGATGCGGCGCGCGCGGCCAGTCAGCGAACCGATGAACATCTATGAGGTGCATTTCGGCTCCTGGCGCGTGCGGGAGGACAGCTCGTTTTATTCCTATCGCGAGATGGCGGATGCGCTCATCCCCTATGTCTGCGATATGGGCTATACCCATCTGGAGCTGCTGCCACTGATGGAGCATCCGTATGACGGCTCATGGGGCTATCAGATGCTCGGATGGTTCGCGGCGACCAGCCGGTACGGCACGCCGTACGATCTGATGTATTTCATCGACCGCTGTCATCAGGCTGGGCTGAGCGTCATTTTGGACTGGTCGGCACTGGGTTTCCCGAGCGACGCGCACGGTCTGTACCGATTTGACGGCACGCCGTGCTATGAGTGTCCGCCGCCGGACGACCAGATGCTGTACGGCATGCGCCGCTTTGATTTCAGCAAGCGCGAGGTGCAGTCGTTTCTGCTCTCGTCCGCCATGTTTTGGATCAACGTTTTTCACGCGGACGCGCTGCGCGTCAGTTCGGTGCAGCCGATGCTGTATCTTGACTATGCGCGCACGGAAGGTGGCTGGACGGCCAACTGCTATGGCGAAAATCTTGATCTGGACGCTGCGGATTTCCTGCGCACGCTGTGCGATCGGGTGCGCGAGCGCACCGGACGGCACGTCATCTCCTCGAGCGCGGGCGCGTGGCCGTCGGTAACCAAGCCGACCGAGCTGGGCGGGCTGGGATTTTCCTACATGTGGCGCGACCAGTGGGTCGAGCAGATGCTCGCGCATATGACGCAGCCGCTGGAGGGACAGGATTTTTCCGACTGGCTGACGCTGTCGCTGCTGGACAGCACGGGCGAGCGTCATGTGCTTGCGCTGTCGCATGATGTGGTGGCGCACGGCGACGGCTCGCTGCTGGCGCGCATGCCCGGTCAGTACAATGAAAAATTTGCGTATCTGCGCACGCTGTATGGCTTTGTCATGGCGCATCCGGGCGCAAAGCTGCTGTTTATGGGCGGCGAGTTTGCACAGTTTACCGAGTGGGCGTGCCATCATGGGCTAGATTGGGGCCTGCTGGCGCATGAGCCGCACCGCCAGATGCGCGAATATGTGCGTGCACTCAATCTGTTCTACCGCGACAATCCGCCGCTGTGGGACTGCGATGAGAGCGACAGCTTTGCGTGGGTCGACCGCGGCGAACGACAGAAGGGCGTTTTGGCGTTTGAGCGGCGCAGCGTGTACGGCGAGCGACTGCTGTGTGTGATCAACCTGACGGATGCGCAGCCGGACGACTATGCGGTGCGCGTCGGCGCGGACGGCATGTGGGAGCCGGTGTTTACCTCCGACCTGCTCAGCTTCGGCGGGGCGGGCACACCGTGCCGCGCGGTGGGCGCGCCGGATGCGGACGGGCTGCTGGCGCTGACCGTTCCGCAGCACAGCGTACAGTTTTTCAGCTTTGTCGCACAGCTGGTATAAATTTTGAACATTGTCCGCCTCAGGCGGCTTGTTATAGAGTGGAGAAGAAATAAAAACTTGCAAAGTGGGAGAATCCCATCTCCCGGGGGCAGTCTGACTTGTGCAGATAGGCCCTAATCTAACAAAGATTGGAGCAGAAAGAATGTCTAGGAAAAAAGAATGCGTTGCAATGCTGCTGGCCGGCGGCCGTGGCAGCAGACTGTATGTATTGACGCAGGATGTGGCAAAGCCTGCGGTACCGTTTGGCGGAAAATATCGCATCATTGATTTTCCGCTGTCCAACTGTGTCAATTCCGGCATTGATACGGTCGGCGTCCTGACGCAGTATGAGCCGCACGTGCTTAACGTCTATCTGGCGAACGGTCAGACATGGGATCTTGACCGTCTGTATGGCGGCGTATACGCGCTGCCGCCGTACGAGGGCGGAAAAGGCTCAGAGTGGTACAAGGGCACCGCGAACGCGATCTATCAGAACATCAGCTTTATTGATGAATACGATCCGGAATATGTGCTCATTCTGTCGGGCGACCATATCTACAAGATGGACTATGACAAGATGCTCGACCAGCATAAGGCGACGAACGCGGCGGCGACCATCGCGGTACTCAACGTCACGCTGGAGGAGGCAAAGCGCTTCGGCATCATGAACTGCAACCCGGACGGCTCGATCTATGAGTTCGAGGAAAAGCCGGCGCAGCCAAAGAGCACGCTGGCGTCCATGGGCATTTATATCTTTACGTGGTCCAAGCTGCGCAAGTACCTCATCGAGGACGAAGCAAATCCGGATTCCTCCAACGACTTTGGCAAGAACATCATTCCTGCGATGCTGGCGCGCGGCGAGAGCCTGATGACCTATCGCTTTGACGGCTACTGGAAGGACGTCGGCACAATCGAGTCGCTGTGGGAGGCGAACATGGATCTGCTCAGCCCGGATTCCGGACTGAATCTGGACGACGACGACTGGCGTATCTATGGCCGCACGACCGGTGCACCTCCGCATTTTACCGGCCGCAACGCAGATGTACATCATTCGCTGCTCAGCGAGGGCTGCGAGGTAGAAGGCAAGGTCAACAATTCCGTCCTGTTCCCGAATGTTACGGTCGATCAGGGCGCATCCGTTGAATATTCCATCCTCATGCCGGGCGCGACCGTCGATAAGGGCGCGCAGGTCAAGTATGCGATTGTCGCGGAGGGCGCGCACATCTGTGCGGGCGCGGTCGTTGGCAACGCGCCGAGCGAGGTAGAGGCAGATCAGTGGGGCGTCGCGGTTGTCGCGCCCAGCGTCAAGGTTGGCAAGAACGCCGTCGTTCCGGCAAAGGCCATGCCTGACCAGGATATTCCGGATGTAGAATGAGGTGGAGATAAATGAAAAACACACTTGGTATTATCATCGGTTTCGACCAGGAAAATGACCTGCGCGAGCTGGCGGAGCACCGTCCGGTTGCCTCCGTCCCGTTTGGCGGACGCTATCGCGTCGTCGATTTCATGCTTTCCAATTTTGTCAATTCCGGCTGCTATCAGGTCGGCATCGTGATGCGTGATAAGTATCAGTCCCTGATGGATCATCTGAGCTCCGGTAAGGATTGGGATTTGTCCCGCAAGCGCGGCGGTATGATGCTGTTCCCGCCGAATGCGTTCGCACGCAAGTCCTCCCCGCTGGTAACGGAGAATTACCGCACCTCGCTTGAGGCGCTCGGCTCCATCAGCGATATGCTGCAAAAGAGCAAGGCGGAGCATGTCATCATCTGCAATGCGGATATCATTGCGAATATTCCGCTGGATGACGCGCTGCGCCAGCACAAGCAGACCGAGTCCGACCTGACCATCGTATGCACCAAGGATTCCGAGGGCGGCGCAAACGATATGTTCGTCAATCTGTCCCCGCGCCATGAGGTCAACGATATCCGCAATGGCGACAACATGGGCGGTCAGTGCAAATACAAGGGTCTGGGCATCTACATCATGAAGCGCACCTATCTCATCAGCCTGCTGTCCGACTGTGTTACGCACAACCTGACCTCGCTGGAGCGCGACGCGATGCAGTATGTCTTTAACCGCGGCGACGCCCTTTACGGCTACGTCTTTGATAAATATGTCGCGAAGATTGAGGACGTTAAGAGCTACTTCTCCGCTTCGATGGATATGCTGGATAAGGACATCCGTGATCAGGTATTCGTCAAGTCCCGCCCGATTCTCACCAAGATCCACGACGAGGCGCCGACCTACTATGGTGAAGACGCGGTCGTCAACGACAGCCTGATTGCTGACGGCTCCCGTATTGAGGGCACGGTTGAAAATTCCATTATCTTCCGCGGCTGCAAGGTCGCCAAGGGCGCGATTGTCAGGGACAGCATCATCATGCCGGGAGGCGTCATCAGCGAGGGCGTCGAGCTGGATTATGTCGTAACCGATAAGGGCGTAAACATCCGCAACGACCGCAAGATGATGGGTCACGCGACCTATCCGGTTGCCATTGCAAAGGGCACGATAGTATAACAGATTTTATTCCGACGCGATTCAATGAAGAATCCATAATCCGGAATCGGCCGGGAGGACGGATTGCACGCTGTCCTCCCGTTTTCGTTGCGTGCGGGGCGGATATCCGGACGCGTCGGGACAGAGATATGGAGGGCAAACTATGAAGGTATTATATGCTAGCAGCGAATGCGCCCCGTTTATCAAGACGGGCGGTTTGGGCGATGTAGCCGGCTCGCTGCCGAAGGCATTGGCGGCAAAGGGAGCTGAGGTCGCGGTCGTCTGCCCGCTGTACAGCGCAATCAGCGGCGAATGGCGCGAGAAGATGACGTACCTCAGAAGCCTGTACGTGCAGCTGGCATGGCGCAACCAGTACTGCGGCATTTTTGTCTATGAGGCGGACAGCGTCAAATACTATTTCCTTGACAACGAATATTACTTTGCGCGCAATCAGATTTACGGCGAATACGACGACGCGGAGCGGTTTGCGTTTTTTGCGCGCGCCGTGCTGGAAATGCTGCCGGAGATTGATTTCCGTCCGGACGTCATCAACTGCAACGACTGGCAGACCGCGCTGATTCCGGTCTATTACAATCTCAACTTCAACTATCGTCCGTGGTATGAGGGCATCAAGACGGTGTTCACCATCCACAACATCCAGTTCCAGGGTCAGTACGGACGCGAGATTCTCTCGTATGTCCTCGGCATCGACGATTACCATTTTGACAACGGCTTTATGCAGCAGGACGGCGACGTCAACCTGATGAAAGCGGCCATCGTGTGCGCCGACCGCGTCACCACCGTATCCCCGACCTATGCGGGCGAGATTCAGACCGCGTTTTACGGCTTCCATCTGGATACCGTGCTGCGCTGGAATCAGGGCAAGGTGTGCGGCATCGTCAACGGCATTGACACGGATGCCTTTAACCCGGCGACCGATCCGGCACTGTTTAAAAACTATACCGTTGACACGCTGGACGACAAAAAGGAAAACCGCCGACAGCTGCTTGAGCTGTGCGGCTTGCAGGCGGATGATGAGACGGTTGTCATCGGCATGATCGGCCGCCTGACCAGCCAGAAGGGTCTGGATCTGGTGCAGTGTGTGCTGGATGATATTCTGGAGCAGGATGTGCGGCTGATTGTGCTGGGCAAGGGCGATTACGATTATGAGCAGATGTTCATCAACGCGAAGTGGCGCTATCCGGACAAGCTTTCCGCAAACATCATGTTCTCCGCCGATCTGGCGAATAAGATTTACGCGGGCTGCGATCTGTTCCTCATGCCGTCGCTGTTTGAGCCGTGCGGTCTGGCGCAGATGATCGCGATGCGCTACGGCACGCTGCCGCTGGTGCGCGAGACGGGCGGCCTGAAGGATACGGTTCAGCCGTACAATCAGTTCACCGGCGAGGGCAACGGCTTCTCGTTCACCAACTACAATGCGCATGAGATGCTGTCTGTCATCGGCAAGGCGTGCTATCTGTTCCGCCACAATAAGGAGGCATGGCGCCAGATGCAGATCAACGGCATGACGGCGGACTTCAGCTGGGATCATTCCGCGCAGGATTATCTCAACGTGTACAACGCGATGCTCAACAGCTGATAGGCAGGGCATGTGCCCGAAGAGCTTTGATATGGAACGATTCGAGGGAGGCCCGGTCGAGCGCGACCGGCTTCTCTCGTTTTTTGCGCGCATGGCGCATGGAATTCCCCATATGGCACGCCGCAATCCGGAGGAAATCGGACCGGCCGCTTTGCAGCATTTGTCAAAAAAGGCAGGAATGCGCAGCAGTGCAGTAAATTTTGATGAATGGAATGCGAAATTATCGGAAAAAAGCGTCGAAAGGTTTGACAAAGGCGTGACTTGATTTTATACTAAAAAAGAGACGGTACGCACGGGCGCGCCGTCTGTTATCCGAAAGGGGAACGTCATGGATTTTACAGAAACAAAGCTCAAAAGTGAATATTTTTTTCACGGAAGAATTATGAATGTCCGTGTTGATGACGCGCTGCTGCCGAACGGCAGACCGTGCAAGCGCGAGATATGTGAGCATGTAGGCGGCGTCGGCATTTTGCCGATCGACGAGGAGCGGATGGTTACGCTGGTGCGCCAGTGGCGCTATCCGTATGAGACAGTCACGCTGGAGATTCCGGCGGGCAAGATGGATCAGGGCCCGGAGGACGCGGAGGAATGCGGCCGCCGTGAGCTGGCGGAGGAAACCGGCCTGCGCGCGGAGCAGATGATCCCGCTGGGCGAGATTTGGCCGTCGCCCGGCTTTATGGACGAGCGGCTGTGGCTGTTCTGCGCAAAGGGGCTGACGCAGGGAGAAACCCATCCGGATGACGATGAATTCGTCGAGATTGTGCGCGTGCCGTTTGATGAGCTGTGCGAGATGGTCGGCAGAGGGGAGATTCGCGACGCCAAAACTGTCGCGGCGATCGGCAAGGCGCTGATATTGGGGTTGTGATAGACGGGTGTATCCCGCAGGAAAGGAGTTAACCATGCGGAAATCATTGAAGAATGCACTGACGGGGAGCATCATGCTGACAGTGTTCGCGTCCATGGTCGTCGTGACGCTGTGTCTGCTGCTCGGTACGATGCGCTACAGCAGCGTATCGTTTCGGGACGATGTGTCAGATGTGTTTACGGAGGATGTGCTGACCGAGCTTTCCAGCGCGGCGAGCGGAACGCTAGGGGCGGCGGCGAGCGACGTGCAGCAGGCGGTGGACGCATATGCCGGCAAGCTGCGCATCGGCGCGGGGCGAGAGTATAGCATTTGGGACAGTGAGACGGGCGAGCTGCTGGGCGGCTCGCAGGACGATCTGTCTGTAACGGATAATGTCATCACGGCGATGAACGGCGAGATCGGCGATAAGTTGCCGTTTTTTGCCACGCATATGGATATTGCCATCCCGCTTACGGGCGATGTGGGTATGGTTGTTGATGTGATAGACGACGGGAGCGCGGCGCGCGCACTGTGCGGCCGCATTCTCCTTTTTATGCTGATTGGAATGGCAGTCAGCCTGCTGATGAGCCTTGCGATCAGCCGTATTTTGTCCGGCTCGCTGGCGAAGAGCGCGGCGATCAATGCGCGGCGCGTGCGCGAGAAGGAAGAGGAGGCCATGCTGCCCAGCGGCGACTGGGAGGCGATGGCAGTCGCGCTTGGCGCGACGATGACGCTGCGCCGCCGCACGCAGGAGGATATGCTCGAGCGCGTCAAGCCGTATCTGGACGACGGCTTTGTTTCGTTTGAGATTGACGGCGGTGCGGTGACTGAAATGAATGAAAACGCGCAGAAGCTGCTCGGCGTGACATATGCCGAGGACTTGACGTTTGATCAGGTGTTCCGCGGCGTGCCGATGCCGGACGCGTCACAGAGCATGGTACATGGACGCTTTACGCAGCGCGGACGCCGGCTTGACGTCGTATTTATGGCGGTGAACAGCGAGCAGTTCTTAGCGATCGTTCGTCCGATGGAAGGATATCAGCTATGATGCGGCGCCGGATTCAAAGGATATTACGTGGCATACGCCGGTTTTTCCGCGCGCATTATGAGCAGCTGCGCACACTGCTGCTGCTTGTGCTCATTGTCGGCGTTTGCGTGCAGAGCCGCGCGCTGTGGCTGCGCGCGATGGATGACGGTCTCGGCAGCAATCATGCGGCTGGAAACGCGGTGGACAGCAGCGCCTGCGCGATGCCGATCCGCTTTGCCGCGCGTGCGGACGGCGAGGTATACGGCATGCAGTACAACACCAATGGCATGCAGCAGGCCTATGACCGGACGGCGGATGTGTGGGTGCAAGCGCTTGAGAACGCCGGAACACCCCAGGTATCCAACACGGCGCGCTACCGCGAAGCGCTTCGGTGTGATATGCTGCTGATGGATTACGACGGCAGCGTGCCGCTGTATGCGCTGGCCGGCTGGCTGGACTGTGCGCTGCCGCAGCAGCTGGAGACGTATACGCTGGGCACGATCGCGCTCAGCTGCGGAGACAACTTTGATTATTCGCTGTACCTGCGCGACGCGCAGACGGGCAGCATTTTGCAAATTCCGACCTCGGTGGATACGACGACGTTTTCCGCCGCGATCGAACAGTTTGAGCCGAACGACTGCACGCTGGCGGCGGATCAGAAGGACGCGGGCGTGTCGCCGGATACGCTGTATTTCCCGGGCGGCGAGACGTTTGAGGTCGTCTCGTTTGACGCCTATGATGGCGCGGACGGCTGGGAGGACATTTTAACTGCATTTGGTCTGGACGCGGAGAGTGCGATGGCATCCGTCTACACATCGGATGATGCGCGCGTTTATGTCTCCGGCAGCCATACGGTGCGTTTGGCGGGCGACGGCACAATGCGCTATGACGGCAGCACGATCCATGTTGGCATTGGCGATGATACGGCCGACGTGCGCCTGGAATGCATCCAGAGCGGCTACGAGCTGACGTGTACCGTGCTCGACGCAATGGAGAGCGGCGCGTCGGCCACGTTGACCAAGGCGTACGAGGAGCAGGATACCGGACGGTATATCGCGGTGTTTGGCTTACAGATCGGCGGCGTGCCGGTGGATAACGATGTGAGCGGCTATTTTGCGCGCTATGAATTTGAAAGCGATGTGCTGGTACGCGCGACGCTTGCGCTGCGCACCAGCCAGACCACCGGCGAAACCATTGCCGTCATGCCGGAAAAGCAGGTCGCGGCGACAATGGATGCCGCTGTGGACGCACAGCTCAGCCTGCGCTATACTGACGAGGCGCGCGGCACCAATTGGGCGACGGACGAGGATGATGCGTCGCTGTGGGACGAGGAACAGACGCAGGACGGCGTGTGGCTCGATGAGCTGGATGAGGCGGAGACTGATGAAGAACAGGACGATGACACGGTGTCGGATTACGGCACATCGTGGTATGACAGCACCGGCACGCCGGTCTCGCCCATGTGGTATGCGCTGCATTACGGTAACGTGACCAGCACGGCGGATTCCGGCAATACCGTGCGTGAAGACAGGGAAATTGAAATTGTCCGTGCGGACTTTGACCAGCTGATTCGGGGAGGCGGTGCAGCATGAGCGAACAACACAACAAGCGCACCGAACAGCCAAAGCGCGCACACAGACAGAATATAAGCGGAATCGTAGACCGTGTCAGAGACGCAGTGCTCGGCGGCTGCAAGGGCGCAGGTCGCTGGCTCGTGCGGCAGCTGCGCAAGCTGCCTGGCCTGTTCCGATGGCTTCGCCGCCGCCTTGCGGGCCGCCCTTCGGCGTGGCGGCGTGTCAAGACGACCGCAATCGTCGTGCTGCTGCTGCTCAATGCCGTGCTGCTTGCCGCTTCGCTCGGCACCAACGGCTATGCGCGCTATCTGGCGAGTCAGAAGCACGACCAGATGGATGCGCTGCTGAGTGAGCGCGGCGTCACCTGCGGCGGCAGTGTGTATGATTCGCTTGCGGACTATCCGCAGCCGTATGCGATTCGCATGGACAGCGCGGTGCAGGACGCATTTGCGCGCGTGCTGTTGACCGGCGATGTCAAGACGGAGGCGGACAAGGGCAACGCGACGGTATGGACGGGTGAAAACGGCACGCTGCGCTGGACAGCCTCCGGCGATGTGTCCGGCGAGATGACGCTGAGCGGGCAGGCGCAGCCGACCCAGCTGGAGGATGCGGAGGCGCTCGTCCAAAAGCTGCTGGACAAGAGCGGCATGGAGGTGCGCAGCGAGAACATCACCGTCTCGCAGAATACGCAAAACGCATATGAGGTGGAGGTCACGCAGCATATCGGTACGACCGAGCTGCTCGGCTGCTCGCTCACCATGACGATCGGAGAGAACAACGAAACGACGCTGGAGGGCAAATGGTGTGCCGGAGAGGCACAGCCGATGACCGTGCGCGCCCTGCGCACCTATTCCCCCGAGCAGATGATCTTTCAGCTGCTGGAGGAGCAACCGGATATCACACAGATCATCAGCGTACAGCCGGTCTATGTGTTGTCTGACCGCAGCGGCGGACGGTTTACCGTCATCCCGTGCTGGCGCTTTTCCGCAGATACCGGCGATTATGTGCTCAATATCCTGACTGGTGACGTGGTTGCCTCCGCCGATGTGGAGACGACGATCAGCTCGGACGATGCGGATGAGGACGATGATTCGACCGAAGAGGATGCTGCTGCCACCGGCGCGGCGGACAGCCTGACGCCATCCGACAGTGCGTCGGACGACGAAACGACGGACGCTGCGGACAGCAGCACGGATACGCCCGCCGCACCTGCCGACACCGGAAATGCGACGCAGGATTCCGTACAGCCGGATGCGCCGTACGATACGGATTCTGAAGCGACAGACCAGGAAACGACGTCGGATACGCCAGATGAGCAGGATTCTCCATGGTATGACGACGGCGAGGTCGCCTATGAGATCAACTGACCATTTGTGCACCCATACCAAATCGCTTGAGAACCGACGTGCAGAACTGACATTCTGTTTGAAATTTGATAAAACATTAAAAAATTGTTTGCGTTATTTTTCGCGGTATGATAGACTAGTAAAGTATAGTATTCGGTCGTTGGGCTGAAGCAGATGTCCTCTTTTGAGAGAGGATGGAGTGGGAAACAAGCTGGTACATGAATTGATGTGCATTTAAGGAGAAGATTTTGTTGGGTAAATATATCATTCATGGCGGTCATCCGTTGGAAGGAGAAATCACGGTCAGCGGTGCAAAGAACGCGGCAGTTGCCATTGTTCCGGCTGCATTGATGGTAGATGGTCCATGTATTATTGAAAATGTCCCCAACATCGTTGACGTCATGCTGCAATTTGAAATCCTGGAAGGGATGGGCGTAACGGTCACGCAACTGGATGAGACGACGTTTCAGACAGAAAACAACGGCGTGAATTTGGAGAGCGAAAAAACATTTGAACATATGAGTAAGCTGCGCGCGTCATATTATTTTATCGGCGCGGAGCTGGGACGCTATGGCCGCGCGCGTGTCGCAATGCCGGGCGGCTGCAATTTTGGCGGCATTCGTCCGGTCGACCAGCATATCAAGGGCTTTGAGAAGCTCAACAGCTTTGTGCGCGTGGAAAACGAGGGCTTTATCACGGCGATTGCGCCGGAGGGGCTGCGCGGCAGCCATATCTATTTTGATGTGGTGACGGTCGGCGCGACGATGAACGTCATGCTGGCGGCAGTATTTGCCAAGGGTCAGACGGTCATGGAAAATGTCGCAAAGGAGCCGCATATCGTTGATTTGGCGAACTTCCTCAACCAGATGGGCGCGGATATTAAGGGCGCGGGTACGGATAAGATCGTAATCAACGGCGTCGAGCGTCTGCACGGCGGTACGTATTCGATCATTCCCGACCAGATTGAGGCGGGAACCTATATGGCGGCAGTCGCAGCCTGTGGCGGCGATGTGCTCGTCAAAAATGTCATTCCAAAGCATATGGAGTGCATTTGTACCAAGCTGGAGGATATGGGCGTGCGTGTGGAAATGTACGACGATTCCATCCGCATCAAACGCAGCGGCCCGCTGCGCCATACCAATTTAAAGACCCTTCCGTACCCCGGCTTTCCGACGGACATGCAGCCGCAGCTCGCAGCTGTCATGTGTTTGGCGGATGGCTCCAGCCATGTCACGGAGGGTATCTGGGCAAACCGTTTCCGCTATACGGAGGAGCTGGAAAAGATGGGCGCGCACATCAATGTGTTTAAGGAGACAGCTGTGATCGACGGCGTTCCGGCGCTCAGCGGCACGGAGGTGCTGGCGCATGATCTGCGCGCAGGCGCGGCGATGGTCATTGCTGGCCTTGCGGCGCACGGCAAAACGACGGTTTCCCAGATCGGCTATGTCGAGCGCGGCTATGAGAATCTGGTTGGCAAGCTGCGCGGCATCGGCGGACAGATCGAGCGCATTGACGATTGAGCAAAGGGAACTGTTCGAGGCGGACAGTTCCTTCTTTTTTAAGGAGACAGTATGAGCTTTTATTATTCTGTGGCATCCGGTTCCTCCGGCAACTGTGCGGTATGGCGCACAGACACCACTGTTTTGATTGATTTGGGCGTATCCGTGCGCGCGCTGACGCGCGCGCTGCGTGAGATCGGCCTGGAGATGCGCGATATTTCCGCCGTGCTGCTGACGCATGAGCACACCGACCACATCAAGGGTCTGGCGACGTTTGTCAAAAAATATGACATCCCGGTCTACGCGACGTTTGGAACGGCGGCGGCGATTTTGCATCAGTTGCCGCGCGCGCAGAAAAATCTGCGCACCTTTTCCGGCGGCGAGCGCTTTACCATCGGCACCTTGCAGGTGCGTTCCATGCCGATTCCGCATGACGCGGCGGAGCCGGTCGCCTATCGCATTGACGGCGGCGGGCATCGGCTGGGCTATGTCACGGATCTCGGCTTTCTGCCGGATGATATCGTGCGCACGATCTCCGGCTGTGATACCATCGTGCTGGAATCCAATCATGATGTGGACATGCTGCGCACCGGCCCGTATCCGATGTATCTCAAGCAGCGCATCCGCGGACCGCGCGGCCATCTGTCCAATGGGGACTGTGCGGACAGCGCGGGCGCGCTCGTACGGGCAGGCGCAAGGCGGCTGATTCTCGCGCATCTGAGTGAAAAAAACAACACGCCGCTCTCTGCACTGCGGTGTACACAGCATGCCCTGCGCGGGCTGGATTGCGCGCTGTATGTTGCGCCGCGCGGCGCAATGGAGCAGCCGCTCGAGCTGGATGCGCCGCTGGCAATGGCGGCGGGAGAGGAAATGCAATGCTCACTGTTCGATTGATCTGTGTCGGCAGGCTCAAGGAGACCTTTTACCGCGCGGCGTGCGCGGAATATGAAAAACGCCTTCGGGGATACTGCAAGCCGGAGATCATTGAGATCGCAGAGCAGCGGCTGCCCGACCGTCCGGCACAGGCGCAGATTGACGCGGCGCTCAAAAAGGAAGCGGACGCTATCCGCGCAAAAATTCCGGCGGGCAGTGCAGTCATTGCGCTGTGCATCGAGGGCAGGCCGCAGTCAAGCGAACAGCTGGCGGATACGCTGCAGAGCTGGATGCGCACGGGCACATCGACGGTTTGTCTTGTCATCGGCGGCTCCTTCGGTCTGGATGCGGCGCTGAAAAAGCAGGCCGCGCTGCGGCTGTCCATGTCTCCCATGACGTTTCCGCATCATCTGGCGCGCGTTATGGCGCTTGAGCAGGTGTACCGCGCGCTCAATATTGCCGCAGGCGGAAAGTATCATAAATAGAAAAAAATCCATCCCCGCGGGCGGGCGCTTCACAGAGCCACTGCGGGGGTTTTTGCGCTAAAATAGATGGTTTTGATAACTTTTTTCGCTGAAATTACACTTTGTATACCTCTCCCATACCAGCGTCAGCAGTTGCGAACGGACGCCATTTCGACGCGGGAGGTGGCACGGCGTAGCCGTGGCGGAGGGAGTATTTATGTAAAATCATGCAGGGAGAGAACGCAGACAGCTCGACAATCGGGTGGGTGGGGCGCACCGGTTTCCCCGCTTGAATAGAAGCATTTGCATTGCTTTTGCGAAATCATGCAGGGAGAGGGCGCAGTGCGCCCGCCCTCTCCCTGCACCCACTCCGGCGCGCGTTATCGTGCGGGCTGCTTGTCAAAATAGATGGCTTCCCCAAACGGATGCAGGGGCGTGGTGCCCG